>JAUTCN010000011.1 GCA_030673965.1 Fusobacterium sp. JB019
TTACTGTGTAGTATCAAGTGTTGAATGAAAAAAAATTAATAATGATTGGCAAGAATAGCTATGAGGGTACACCTAGTAACATACCGAACCTAGAAGTTAAGCTCATAAACGCTGAAAGTACTTGGGGGGCAGCCCTCTGGGAGGATAAGAACTTGCCAATCTTTAATATAAATGCTTCTTTAGCTCAGTTGGTAGAGCGCACGACTGTTAATCGTGTTGTCGTTGGTTCAAGTCCAACAAGAAGCGCCATATGAATTCAAAGCAATCTATTAGATTGCTTTTTTTATTTTGGATAAAAAAATTAAAAAAAACTTGACATATATGTAAATAAAAGGTATAATCTTTTAGTCTTAATTAAACTAGAATCATTTAAAAACTCTATTACCATACAAATTAGGTATGGGAGGATTAGAAATTATCCGATAAGTAAATGGAGGTGTATGAGTTGAGAGTAAATATTCAATTAGAATGTACAGAATGTAAAAGAAGAAATTATAGTACTTCAAAAAATAAGAAAAATACTACAGAAAGATTAGAATTAAAGAAGTATTGTAAATGGTGTAACAAAGAAACATTACACAAAGAAACTAAAAAATAAGATTTAAAGAAAGTTAATAGTTATCAACATGCAGGTCAATGGCTCAATTGGTAGAGCATCGGTCTCCAAAACCGAGGGTTGGGGGTTCGAGTCCCTCTTGACCTGCCATTTTTATTAAATATAAAAAGGTGGAAAAACTATGAAATTGTTGAGGAATGTAAAAATGGAATACTCAAAAGTGGAGTGGCCTAGAAAAAAAGCTATAAAGCATGCTACTGCGTGGGTTGTGGCTATGAGTGTTTTATTAAGCATATATTTGGGAGTTTTTGATATGGTTGCTTTAAGACTTTTAAAGATACTTGTATCTCTATTTGGAGGTCAATAGAATGAAAACAGTTGTAGAAAAAAAATGGTTTATGATACATACTTATTCAGGGTATGAAAAAAAAGTAAAAACTGATTTAGAGCAAAAAATAGAGGCTTTATCAATGGACGAAATCGTTACTGATATTTTGGTTCCAGAAGAACAATCAGTTGAGCTAAGAAGAGGAAAAAAGAAAATTATTAGCAGAAAATTATTTCCTGGATATGTAATGTTGAATATGTATACTACAAGAGAAGAGAGTGAAGAAGGAATTAATTATAAGGTTGATTCTGATGCTTGGTATATAATCAGAAATACTAATGGTGTTACTGGTTTCGTAGGTGTGGGATCAGATCCTATTCCTATGGAAGATGAAGAAGTAGAAAATATATTCAGAGTTATAGGATATAGCTTAGAAAATAGTGAAAATGAAGATTCAGAATTAGTTGCCGTAGACTTTGAGTTAGGAGATTATGTAGTTCTTTTAGATGGAGGATTCATAAATCAAAAAGGAAAAGTTGCAGAAATTAATCTAGAAAATAAAAAAGTTAAAGTAATGGTAGAGATGTTCGGAAGAATGACTCCAGTAGAAGTCAACATTACTGATGTTAAAAAAGAGGATTAGATTATATTCTAATCTAGTGGGAGAAAAATCATTAGTACCACAACATTTTGGAGGTGTAATAAAGAAATGGCAAAAGAAGTTATTCAAATAATTAAGTTACAATTACCTGCAGGTAAAGCAAATCCTGCACCACCAGTTGGACCAGCATTAGGGCAACATGGTGTAAATATAATGGAGTTTTGTAAAGCGTTTAACGCAAAAACTCAAGATAAATCAGGATGGATAATTCCAGTAGAAATATCTGTTTATAATGATAGATCATTCACATTTATCATGAAAACTCCACCTGCATCAGATTTATTAAAAAAAGCAGCTGGGATATCAAAAGCAGCTGGAAATTCTTTAACAGAAGTAGCTGGAACTATAAATAAAGAAAAATTAAAAGAAGTAGCAGAAACTAAAATGCCTGATTTAAATGCAGGATCAATAGAAGCTGCAATGAAAATAATAGCTGGATCAGCAAGATCTATGGGAATAAAAATAGAAGATTAATCTTAATCTTTTGGTATATTAAGTGGTAGGATAAAATCCATTGACCACAGAAGGAGGAAATTTAAAAGATGGCAAAACATAGAGGAAAAAAATATATAGAAGCTGCTAAACTAGTAGATAGCGCGAAATTATATGATGTGAAAGAAGCATTAGAAACTGTAGTTAAGACTAAAACAGCAAACTTTTTAGAAACTGTAGAAGTTGCTTTAAGATTAGGGGTAGATCCTAGACATGCAAGTCAACAAATAAGAGGAACAGTTGTTTTACCTCATGGGACTGGAAAAAATGTTAAGATACTAGCTATTACTCAAGGTGAAAATATAGATAAAGCATTAGAAGCAGGAGCAGATTATGCAGGTGCAGAAGAGTATATCGAAAAAATCCAACAAGGTTGGTTAGATTTTGATATCGTAATCGCAACTCCAGATATGATGCCTAAATTAGGAAGATTAGGAAGAATATTAGGAACTAAAGGATTAATGCCAAATCCTAAATCAGGAACAGTTACTCCTAATATTGCAGGAGCAGTTTCAGAATTTAAAAAAGGTAAGTTAGCTTTTAGAGTAGATAAATTAGGATCTATTCATGTTCCGATAGGAAAAGTTAATTTTGATGATGAAAAGATATATGAAAACTTTAAAACATTTATGGCAGAAATAATTAGATTAAAGCCAGCAGATGCTAAAGGACAATATTTAAAAACAGTAGCAGTTTCATTAACTATGGGACCTGGGCTTAAATTAGATCCAGCTTTATTAGTTAAAGAAATAGGATAAAAATAAAAAAACTCTTGAAAAATAATAAAGGATAGAGTATAATAGATTGTTGGATAAAAATTTAATATAAATCCAAACTAAAGACAGTGGGTAATTAAGAAAGTAAATCCTACCGAGGTTGGAATCAGGTATTCATAGACCTCATTGCAAGATTACAACCTTCGTTCCACGTTATAATGGTACGAAGGTATTTTTTTTAGAAAGAGGAGGTGAAATGAAGTGGCAAATCAAGCTAAAAAAGAAGCAGTAGCATTACTTGTTGAAAAAATAAAAAGAGCGCAATCTATAGTTCTTGTTGACTATGAAGGAATAAAAGTTAAAGAAGAAACTCAACTTAGAAAATCTTTAAGAGAATCTGGTGGAGAATATTTAGTAGCTAAAAATAGATTATTTAAAATAGCTCTTAAAGAAGCAGGAGTTGAAGATTCTTTTGATGATATATTAGAAGGAACTACTTCATTTGCATTTGGATATGATGATGTTGTAGCGCCAGCTAAAGTTATGCATGAAGTATCTAAAGCAAATGCAAAGGCAAAAATATTTAATATTAAAGGTGGATATTTAACAGGAAACAGAGTTTCTGTTGAGGAAGTACTAGAATTAGCAACTTTACCATCAAGAGACGAACTATTGTCTATGGTATTAAATGGAATGTTAGGACCAGTAAGAAAACTTGCTTACGGTGTAGTAGCATTAGCAGATAAAAAAGAAGAATCTGCAGAATAATAAAATAAAATTAATAATAAAAAATATTAGGAGGAAAATTAAAATGGCATTTAATAAAGAGCAATTTATAGCTGACTTAGAAGCTATGTCAGTATTAGAATTAAGAGAATTAGTTACTACTCTTGAAGATCACTTTGGAGTAACAGCAGCAGCTCCAGTAGCAGTAGCAGCAGCAGGAGGAGCAGCAGCAGCAGAAGAAAAAACTGAATTTAACATAGAGTTAGTTTCAGCAGGAGCTAAAAAAATAGGAGTTATTAAAGAAATCAGAGGAATAACTGGTTTAGGATTAAAAGATGCAAAAGCATTAGCAGATAATGGTGGAATGATTAAAGAAGCTGTATCTAAAGAAGAAGCAGAAGAAATTAAAACTAAATTAGAAGCTGCTGGAGCAACAGTAGAAGTTAAATAGTTTAAATCAATACATAAATTTTGTACAAAAAAAAAGAAATAGGCACTCAGGAAGAGTGCCTATTTTAATCATCTTTACAATAAAGTTATGTTTAATTTTTTAGTAGTTGATACTTAATCTTTTGAAATTATAGGTATTTTTTATTTTCAAAAGGTTAGGTATTGACATTAAAAGTTGAAGGAGTGTGAGTAAATGGGGAAACTCGTTGAAAGATTTAATTATGGAAAAATACAAGAAAGAGGAGTAATGCCTCACTTCCTTGAATTCCAATTGAATTCTTATGAAGATTTTATTCAATCAAAAAATAATCCACTATCAAGAGAAGATAAAGGGTTAGAATCTGCTTTTAGAGAAGTATTTCCAATAGATTCTTCTAATGGAGATATCCAATTAGATTATATCTCATATGAATTACATGATGCTGAACCACCTTTGAATAACGAATTAGAGTGTAAAAAAAGAGGGAAAACATATTCAGCTTCATTAAAAGTAAGATTAAGATTAACAAATAAAAAAAGTGGAAATGAGATACAAGAAAGTTTAGTTTATTTTGGTGAAGTACCATTAATGACACCAAGAGGAACATTTATAATAAATGGAGCAGAAAGAGTAGTTGTATCACAGTTACATAGATCTCCAGGGGTTTCTTTTGATAAGGATGTAAACTTACAAATAGGGAAAGACTTATTTGTAGGGAAAATTATTCCTTATAAAGGAACTTGGTTAGAGTTTGAAACTGATAAAAATGATTTTTTAAATGTTAAGATTGATAGAAAGAAAAAAGTATTGGCTACAGTGTTTTTAAAAGCTATTGATTTCTTTAATACAAACGAAGAAATAATGGATCAGTTTTTAGAAACTAAAGAATTAGACTTAACAACTTATTATGAAGAATATAAAGATAAACAAGAATTAGTAGATGCTTTAAGAGCAGAAATAGAAGGAAGTTTTTTAAAAGAAGATGTTTTAAATGAAGAAGATGGAGAATTTATAGGAGAAGCTCAAAGTTATATAAATGAAGAGCTTATCTTAAATTTAATAGAAAATAAAGTTTTAAATATTATTATATATAAAGTTACTCCTAGAGAAAAAGTATTGGCAAACAGTTTATTAAATGATACAACAGTTTCAAAAGAAGAAGCAGTAACTGAAGTTTTTAAAAAATTAAGACCAGGAGATTTAGTAACAGTAGATTCAGCTAAATCATTAATAAGACAAATGTTCTTTAATCCACAAAGATATGATTTAGAACCAGTTGGTAGATATAAACTTAATAAAAGATTAGGTTTAGATATCGATTCTGAAGAGGTTTTATTAACTAAAAGTGATATCACGAGAACTGTTGAAGTAATTATGGATTTATTTAATGGAGAAGGACATACTGACGACATTGATAATTTATGTAATAGAAGAATTAGAGGGGTAGGAGAATTACTTCTAATGCAAATAAGAACAGGATTAACAAAAATGTCTAAAATGGTCAAAGAAAAAATGACAATACAAGATTCAGAAACTTTATCGTCTCAATCTTTATTAAATACTAGACCATTAAATGCCTTGATATTAGATTTCTTTGGATCAGGACAATTATCTCAATTTATGGATCAATCAAATCCACTAGCTGAGTTAACTCATAAAAGAAGAATATCAGCTTTAGGACCAGGAGGACTTTCAAGAGAGAGAGCAGGGTTCGAAGTTAGAGACGTTCATGATTCACATTATGGTAGAGTTTGTCCAATAGAGACTCCAGAGGGACCAAATATCGGATTGATTGGATCACTAGCTATATATGCAAAAGTAAATAGTTATGGTTTTATAGAAACTCCATTTGTAAAAATTGAAAATGGTGTAGCTCAATTTGATAAAGTTGTTTATTTGGCTGCAGATGAAGAAGACGGATTATTTATAGCGCAAGCAGATACAGAAATTTCTGAAAACGGAGAACTAGTAGGAGAGGTAACTTGTAGATTTGGTCATGAGATAGTTCAAATTTCAGGACAGAAGGTAGATTATTTAGATGTATCTCCTAAACAAGTTGTATCGGTTTCAGCTGGTTTAATACCATTCTTAGAACACGATGATGCGAACCGTGCACTAATGGGATCAAACATGCAAAGACAAGCAGTTCCTCTTCTTAGAACAGAAGCTCCTTATGTAGGAACTGGACTAGAAAGAAAAGTAGCTGTTGATTCTGGAGCAGTTGTAATAAGTGAAGTAGAAGGAACAGTTTCTTATGTAGACGCAAATTTAATCAAGATTATGTCTAACGAGGGAATAGAATATTCATACAAACTATTAAATCATGAAAGATCAAACCAGGCAATGTGTTTACATCAAAAACCAATAGTAGATTTAGGGGAAAAGGTAAAAAAAGGAACAGTAATTGCTGATGGACCAGCTACTAAAGGTGGAGATTTGGCGTTAGGTAGAAATATACTTATGGCATTCATGCCTTGGGAAGGATATAACTACGAGGATGCGATTTTAATATCTGAAAGATTAAGAAAAGATGATGTATTTACATCAATTCATATAGAAGAGTACGAAATAGAAGCTAGAAATACTAAATTAGGTGACGAAGAAATAACAAGAGAAATTCCAAATGTTTCAGAAGAAGCTTTAAAGAACTTAGATGCTAATGGAGTAATAGTTGTTGGAGCTGAAGTTGAAGCTGGAGATATTTTAGTTGGAAAAACAGCACCTAAAGGAGAAACAGAGCCTCCTGCAGAAGAAAAATTGTTAAGAGCTATTTTTGGAGAAAAAGCAAGAGATGTAAGGGATACTTCTTTAAAAATGCCTCATGGTTCAAAAGGAACAGTTGTTGAAGTTTTAGAATTATCTAGAGCAAATGGAGATGATTTAAAAGCTGGAGTAAATAAAGTTATAAGAGTTTTTGTAGCTGAAAAGAGAAAAATAACTGTTGGGGATAAAATGTCGGGACGTCATGGAAATAAAGGGGTTGTATCTAGAGTTTTACCAGCTGAAGATATGCCATTCTTAGAAGATGGAACACATTTAGATGTAGTTTTAAATCCACTAGGAGTTCCATCTCGTATGAATATAGGGCAGGTACTTGAGGTACATTTAGGACTAGCTTTACAAAATATTCCAGACAGAGATAAAAGATATATTGCAACACCAGTTTTTGATGGTGCGACTGAAATGGAAATAAAAGATCGTTTAGAAAAGTCAGGATATCCTAGAAGTGGAAAAGTAACACTTTATGATGGAAGAAATGGAGAAGCTTTCGATAACCAAGTTACAGTAGGAATAATGTATATGTTAAAACTACATCATTTGGTAGAAGATAAAATGCATGCGAGAGCAATAGGACCTTACTCTTTAGTTACTCAACAACCATTGGGAGGAAAAGCTCAATTTGGTGGACAAAGATTAGGAGAAATGGAAGTATGGGCTTTAGAAGCTTATGGAGCATCAAATATATTACAAGAAATGCTTACAGTTAAATCAGACGATATAAATGGAAGAACAAAAACTTATGAAGCTATAGTAAAAGGTGAAGATATGCCAGAGGCAGATTTACCAGAATCATTTAAAGTTTTATTAAAAGAATTTAGAGCTATAGCACTTGATATAGAGTTATTTGATAAAGAAGGAAATATTATAAATGTTGATGAGGATCACAATAAAGAAGAAACAATTACAGAATTTTCTTTAAGCTCTTTAGAAGAAAGAGAAGAGTCGGCAGAAAAATAAAATAATTTATCAATTATAATTTAGATAATAATATAAAGTGTAAAAACTTTATCTCGATTAAGGAGGCATAACATTTAATATGGGAATAAAAAGTTTTGAAAAAATAAGAATAAAACTTGCTTCGCCTGAAAAAATTTATGAATGGTCTCATGGAGAAATAACAAAACCAGAGACAATAAACTATAGAACATTAAATCCTGAAATGGATGGTCTATTCTGTGAAAGAATATTTGGACCAAGTAAAGATTGGGAATGTGCTTGTGGAAAATATAAAAGAATGAGATATAAAGGTCTTGTTTGTGAAAAATGTGGGGTAGAAGTAACTAAATCTAAAGTTAGAAGAGAGAGAATGGGGCATATAGCATTAGCTGCCCCAGTATCTCATATTTGGTATTCAAAAGGGACACCAAATAAGATGGCGTTAGTATTAGGGATTTCACCTAAAGAATTAGAATCTGTACTTTATTTTGCTAGATATGTAGTTATAAAAAGTTCAGAAGAATCTTTACCAGTAGGTAAGATTTTAAACGAAAAAGAATACAAATTATTTAAACAAATGTACAAAAGTGCATTTGAAGCTAAAATGGGTGCAGAAGCGATATTAAGTTTATTAGAGAGTTTAGACTTAAATGGAATAAAAGAAAATTTAGAAAAAGATTTAGAAGAAGTTACTTCTAGCCAAAAGAGAAAAAAAGTAGCCAAAAGATTAAAAATTGTTAGAGACTTTTTGGAATCAGGAAATAAACCTGCTTGGATGATACTAAAAAATGTACCAGTTATACCAGCTGATTTAAGACCAATGGTTCAATTAGACGGTGGAAGATTTGCAACTTCAGATCTTAATGATTTATATAGAAGAGTTATTAATAGGAATAACAGACTTAAAAAGTTATTAGAAATTAAAGCTCCTGAAATAGTTGTGAAAAATGAAAAAAGAATGCTTCAAGAAGCTGTAGATGCTCTTATAGATAACGGAAGAAGAGGAAAACCTGTTGTTGCACAAAATAATAGAGAATTAAAATCATTATCAGATATGCTTAAAGGAAAGCAAGGAAGATTTAGACAAAATCTATTAGGTAAAAGGGTAGACTATTCGGCAAGATCAGTTATTGTTGTGGGACCATCTCTAAAAATGAATCAATGTGGAATACCTAAAAAAATGGCTTTAGAACTATATAAACCATTTATAATGAGAGAATTAGTAAAAAGAGAGTTAGCAACTAACATAAAAACAGCTAAAAAACTAGTTGAAGAAGCAGATGATAAAGTATGGGATGTAATAGAAGATGTAATAAAAGGACATCCAGTATTATTAAACAGAGCCCCAACTTTACATAGATTATCAATTCAAGCTTTTGAGCCAGTGTTAATTGAAGGAAAAGCTATAAGATTACATCCATTAGTATGTTCAGCATTTAATGCGGATTTTGATGGAGACCAAATGGCGGTACATCTAGTATTATCTCCAGAAGCTATAATGGAAGCAAAATTATTGATGTTAGCTCCAAATAATATAATTTCTCCTTCAAATGGGCAACCAATAGCAGTACCAGGACAAGACATGGTTATGGGATGTTTCTATATGACAAAAGATAGACCTGGATGTAAAGGTGAAGGAAAACAATTTTCAAATAAAGCTCAAGCTTTAACTGCTTATGAAAATGGAGTTGTAGTAACTCACTCTATTATAAAAGTTAGAATGGGAGATAAATTAGTAACAACTACTCCAGGAAGAGTTTTATTTGCAGAAATATTACCAGAAGAAATAAGAAATTATACTCAAACTTATGGTAAAGGTCCTTTAAAAAAATTAATAGCAGATTTATATGATAAATTTGGATTTACAGTAACTGCAGAGATAATAAATAAAGTTAAAAACTTTGGATATCATTATTCTACATTTGCAGGGGTTTCAGTAGGGATAGAAGATTTAGAAATTCCAGAAACTAAAAAAGCAATTTTAGAAAAAGCAGATGATGATATAACAAATATAGACCAAGAATATAAAGATGGAAAAATTATAAACGAAGAAAGATATAGAAAAACTATATCTGTTTGGGCAAAAGCTACTGAAGATGTAACTAATGCGATGATGAATGGACTAGATGAGTTCAACCCAGTTTATATGATGGCGACTTCAGGAGCCAGAGGATCAGTTCAACAAATGAGACAATTAGCAGCTATGAGAGGAAATATGGCCGATACTAGAGGTAGAATCATAGAAGTACCAATTAAGGCAAACTTCCGTGAAGGACTAACAGTATTAGAATTTTTCATGTCTTCACATGGAGCAAGAAAAGGGTTAGCAGATACAGCTCTAAGAACAGCCGATTCAGGATATTTAACAAGAAGATTGGTTGATATTTCACATGAGGTTATAGTTAATGCAGAAGATTGTGGAACTCATGAAGGAATTGAAGTATCTGACCTAATTTCTGAAGGAAAAGTTATAGAAACTTTAGCAGAAAGAATAAATGGAAGAGTTTTAGCAGAAGATTTAGTAGTAGATAAAGAAGTAATAGCTTCTAGAAATACATTAATAAATAAAGAATTAATTGCTAAAATTCAAGAGTTAGAAATAAAGAAAATAAAAATAAGATCACCTTTAACTTGTTCTTTAGAAAAAGGTGTATGTAAAAAATGTTATGGAATGGATTTATCTAATCATCAAGAAGTTTTAGAAGGGGAAGCAGTTGGAGTTATAGCAGCTCAGTCAATTGGGGAACCAGGAACTCAGCTTACAATGAGAACATTCCATACAGGTGGAGTAGCTATGGCAACAGCTTCAGCAACTACTAAGAAAGCTGAAAATAGTGGTATAGCTAAATTTAAAGATGTAAAAATATTAGTTAACGAGAATGGAGATGAAATTGTTGTAAGTCAGTCAGCAAAAGTTTCTATTGAAAATAATGATCATGAAATTCCGTCAGGATCTATATTAAGAGTAAAAGATGGTGCACAACTTCAAAAGGGTGATATATTAGCAGATGTTAATCCATATCACATTCCTATTATCTGTGATCAAGATGGTGAAGTTGCTTTTAAAGAGATTACTGTAAAAGAAAATTATGATGAAAAATATGGTGTTACAGAATATCTAGCAGTAAAACCAGTTGAATCAGGAGATAGTAACCCAAGATTATTAATTTTAGATGATAATAAAGAAGTAAAATCTAGTTATCCAATTCCATTTGGAGCTTATATGATGGTACATGAAGGTGAAAAAGTAAGAAGTGGTCAAGTAATTGCTAAACTTATAAAAGAAGGGGAAGGAACTAAGGATATCACTGGTGGTCTTCCAAGAGTACAAGAATTATTTGAAGCAAGAAATCCTAAAGGAAAAGCTTTATTAACTGAAATTGATGGTAAAGTTGAGATAACTAATAAAAAGAAAAAAGGAATGAGAATTCTATTAGTTAGAGATGTTAGTAATAGTGAAGTATTTAAAGAATACTTAGTTTCAGTAGGAGATCACTTAGTTGTAACTGATGGTATGTTAGTAAAATCTGGTGATAAAATAACTGATGGAGCAATTTCTCCTTATGATGTACTAAACATAAAAGGATTAGTAGCAGCTGAACAATTTATACTTGAGTCAGTTCAACAAGTGTATAGAGATCAAGGTGTTACAGTAAATGATAAACATATAGAGATTATCGTAAAACAAATGTTTAAAAAAGTAAGAATTCTTAATTCAGGTTCTTCACTATTATTAGAAGACGAAGTAGTTGAGAAGAGAATTGTTGATTTAGAAAATGAAGCATTAAAAGCAGAAAATAAAAAGTTAATTCAGTATGAGCCAGTTATACAAGGGATAACAAAAGCGGCTGTTAATACAGAAAGCTTTATTTCAGCAGCGTCATTCCAAGAAACAACAAAAGTTCTTTCTAATGCCGCTATAGAAGGAAAAGAAGATTACTTAGAAGGATTAAAAGAAAATGTAATTATAGGTAAAAAGATTCCAGCAGGAACTGGTTACATAAATTACAAACATATAATTCCTAAGGAAGTAAAAGAAGAACAATAAAAAATAGGCGACAGTTGTCGCCTATTTTGATATATTATAAAATTAAAGAGGTCACTATATGAGAAGTATGACAGGGTATTCTAAAATTTCGTATCAAGATTCTAATTTTATTGTTGGTATGGAAATAAAAAGTGTTAATAACAAAAATTTAAATTTAAAAGTAAAAATTCCAAATTCTTTAAATTCTTTAGAAAATAAAATAAGATCAATAGTTGGTTCTAGAATATCTAGAGGAAGCATTGATTTAAGAATAAGTTTTGAAGATAGAAGAGATATTGAAAATTTATATGAATATGATGAAAAAATATGTGAATCTTATTTAAATGTTTTAAATAAGATGGAAAAAGATTTAGAAGAAAAATTTTCTAATAAAATAGACTATTTAGTTAATAATTTTAACGTTATAAAAAAGAAAGAACAAAATTCAAATGACTATGAAGAAATAATAGAAGAGCAACTAAAAGTACTTTTAGATTCTTTTATTTTATTTAAAAAAGAGGAAGGAAATAGATTAAGAGAATATTTTAAAGAAAGAGTTATCTTTATTGAAAAAAATTTAGAAATAATAAAAAAACATAAAGAAGAAGTAGTTGAAATATATAAAGAAAAATTAGTTAAAAGACTAGATAGAATAAAAGAAGAAATTGAATTTTCAGAAAAAGATATACTAAAAGAAATTTTATTATTTACAGATAAAAGTGACATTTCAGAAGAAGTTTCAAGATTAGAAAGTCATTTAAAACAGCTTCATATTGAACTTAGTTCTAATAGCAAAACAATTGGTAAAAAAATTGATTTTATACTTCAAGAAATGTTTAGAGAACTTAATACAATGGGAGTTAAATCAAATTCATATGATATATCTAAACTTGTGGTAGAGTGCAAAGCTGAAATAGAAAAAATAAGAGAACAGGCAATGAATATAGAATAATTATAATTATTAAGGAGATATTAAAATGACAAAGGGAAATTTATTTGTAGTTTCGGGACCAAGTGGTGCTGGGAAATCAACAATATGCAGACTTGTTAGAAAAATGCTAAAAATAAATTTAGCAACGTCAGCTACAACAAGGAAGCCTAGGAAAGGTGAAGTTAATGGAGTTGATTATTACTTTTTATCTATTGAAGAATTTGAAGAAAAATTAAAAAATGGAGATTTTTTAGAATATGCTAAGGTTCATGAAAATTATTATGGAACTTTGAAGTCAGAAGTAGAAAATAGATTATCAAACGGAGAAAATGTTATACTAGAAATAGATGTTCAAGGAGGACTTCAAGTTAAAGAAGTTTATCCCCAAGCAAATATGATATTTTTCAAAACTCCGACTTTAAAAGAATTAGAAAAAAGGCTGAGAGGGAGAAAAACTGATGATGAAGGGACTATTCAATTAAGATTGAAAAATTCATTAAAAGAATTAGAATTTGAAGAAAAGTATGATATCTCAATAATAAATTATACAGTTGAAAAATCTTGTGAAGAATTAATTAATATAATTAAAGGGAAAAATTAGGAGGAACAATGAAAACAGCAGTAGTTTATGATCAACTTTTAAATAAAATAGAAAATAAATATATTCTAACAATAGTTGCAGGAAAAAGAATGAGAGATTTAAATAAAGGAAATCCAGCATTAGTAAAAACTAGTAAAAAAGCTAATTTAATGACAAAAGTATTTAAAGAAATCTTAGAAGATAAAATAACTTTTGGGAAAGAAGAAATTGAACAAGAAGATTAAGAATACTTTAGTTTTTTTATTACTAGTTACTTTATGCGGATGCGGAAAGTCTGTAGAAAAAATAAGTGAACAGAGATTTTTATTTGGAACTTATATTAATATTGTGATTTATTCAAACAATAAATCACAGGCGAAGAAGTCAATAAATTTAGCTTTTGAAAAAATAAGTGATATTGATGAAAGATATAACAGTAAAAATAAAAACTCAGCCATATATAAAATAAACACCTCTACAAATAAAATTGTTAATATAGATTTAGAGTTTCAAGATATTTTAAAAAAAATTAAAGAAGTATATGAAGAAAGTGATAGAAAATATGATGTTACAATTTCTCCTTTGCTAGAACTTTGGGGATTTGGACAAAACGATAGAACAACAGTTCCTACAAAACAAGAGATAAAAAAAGCATTAGAGTTTGTAGATTTTTCAAATGTTATAGTTGAAAATAATCATTTAAAATATTTAGCTAAAACAAAAGAAATGGATACAGGTTCTTTTCTAAAAGGATATGCTATTTTAAAAGCAAAAGAGCTATTAGAAAAAAGAGGTGAAAAGCATGTGTTTATAACCTCTATATCAAGCATAACAACAATAGGAACAAAAATTAAAAATAAACCTTGGAGAGTAGGAATTCAAGATCCTTTTGATTTGAGTAAGACACTAGGAATAGTTGAATTATCAGGAAAATCATTAGGTGTTAGTGGAGATTATCAAACTTATATAGAAATAAATGGTAAAAAGTATCATCATATTATGGACAATAAAACAGGTTATCCAATTAGAGATAAAAAATTAGTAGCTGTAATTTGTAATTCATCTTTTTTAGCTGACATATATTCAACAGCTTTGTTTTTAATGCCTGAAAATAAAGCATTTCAACTTGCAAAGGAAAAAGGTTTAGAAGTTTTAATTGTAAAGAGAGATGGAACAATATCAAAAACAGAAAATTTTATACTAAAATAAGAAAATACTTGAAATAAAAGAAATAAACTAATATAATACAATGGAACACAACAAAATAAGGGGGGGTTAAAAGATGGAACAAATTATGTATTTAGGAATAGGAGCAGGAATACTAGCATTATTAGCAGCATTTTTCTATTCAAAGAAAGTTGAAAGTTATGAAATTAACATTCCAAGGGTAGCTGAAATAACAGAAGCAATTAGAGAAGGAGCAATGGCTTTTTTAACTGCTGAATATAAGATTTTAGTATGGTTTGTTATAGGGGTAGCACTAGCTTTAGGATTCTTTATTTCTGTTAACACAGCAATTGCATTTATACTTGGAGCAATCACTTCTGCTTTAGCAGGAAACGTAGGAATGAGAATAGCGACAAAGGCAAATGGAAGAACATCTGTAGCAGCTAAAGAAGGTGGCTTAGCAAAAGCACTTGATGTAGCTTTCTCAGGAGGAGCTGTAATGGGTCTTTCTGTTGTTGGTTTAGGAATGTTAATGTTATCTATTCTAATATTAGTTATGGGAAGAGATTTAGCCTCTTTCACAGATATAACTGGTTTTGGAATGGGAGCTTCTTCAATAGCATTATTTGCAAGAGTTGGTGGTGGAATATACACTAAAGCTGCAGATGTTGGAGCTGACTTAGTTGGTAAAGTAGAAGCAGGAATACCAGAAGATGATCCTAGAAATCCAGCAACAATAGCTGATAATGTTGGAGACAATGTTGGAGACGTTGCAGGAATGGGAGCTGACTTATTTGAATCATATGTAGGATCAATAATAGCAGCTATAACAATTGGATTTACAATGCCAGAAAATACACTTAATTACGCATTTGCGCCGATTTTAATTTCCGCTTTAGGAATTATAGGATCAATAATAGCAACATTTACAGTAAAGACAAATGATCCTAATAAAGTTCATGCTAAATTAGAAGGTGGAACTAGAATAGCTGGGTTATTAACAATAATAGCCTCTTATGGAGTCGTTTCAATGTTAGGTTTAGAAATAGGAGTATTCTATGCTATTGTTGCAGGATTAGTTGCAGGATTAATAATAGCTTACTTTACAGGAATATATACTGATACAGGAAAAAAAGCAGTAAACAGAATATCAGATGCAGCAGCAACAGGAGCAGCAACAGCTATAATAGAAGGATTAGCTGTTGGAATGGAATCAACAGTAGCTCCTATAATTACAATAGCAGCAGCTATATTGGTAGCCTTTAAAGCAGCTGGATTATATGGAATAGCAATAGCAGCAGTAGGAATGTTAGCAACAACAGGAATGGTAGTGGCAGTAGATGCTTATGGTCCAGTAGCAGATAATGCTGGTGGAATTGCTGAGATGTCAGAACTTCCTGAAGAAGTTAGAGAATGTACAGATAAACTAGATGCAGTAGGAAATTCAACAGCAGCAGTAGGAAAAGGATTTGCAGTTGGATCAGCAGCACTTACAGCATTATCTTTGTTTGCTGCATATAGAGCGGCAGTAGTGGCTCAGAGTGGAAAGCCATTAGCAATAGATGTAACTAATCCCGATGTAATTGTAGGATTATTTATTGGTGGAATGCTAACTTTCTTATTCTCAGCTTTAACAATGACAGCAGTAGGAAAAGCAGCTATGGAAATGGTTGAAGAAGTTAGAAGACAATTTAGAGAAATGCCAGGAATTATGGAGAAAAAAGTAAAACCTGATTATAGAAGATGTGTTGAAATTTCGACACATTCATCACTAAAACAAATGATTTTACCTGGAGTTTTAGCTCTAGTAGCACCAATTATAGTAGGACTTTGGTCAGTGGAAGCATTAGGAGGATTACTTGCAGGAGCATTGGTAACAGGAATCTTAATGGCAATAATGATGGCCAATGCAGGTGGAGCTTGGGATAATGGTAAAAAACAAATTGAAGGTGGCTATAAAGGTGATTCTAAAGGGTCTGATAGACATAAAGCAGCAGTTGTTGGAGATACAGTTGGAGATCCATTCAAGGATACTTCAGGTCCAGCATTGAATATATTAATAAAATTAATGACTATAGTATCATTAGTATTAGTACCATTATTTGTAAAATTTATGTAAATTTTAAATAATAAGAAAATAAAGAGTTACTAAAATATTATTTTAGTAACTCTTTTTAATATAGAAAAAAAAAGGTATATATGATAGAATTTAATAGATTGGAAGGAGGGATATATTGGAAAAGAAAACAGAAATCCCAAAACATATAGCAATAATAATGGATGGAAATGGTAGATGGGCTAAAGAAAAAAATAAACCTAGAGTTTTTGGACATAAAGCAGGAGCAGAAACTTTAAGAAAAATTGTAACACATTCAAAAAAAATAGGAGTTAAATATTTAACAGTGTATGCTTTTTCAACAGAAAATTGGAAGAGATCAAAAGAAGAAGTGGAAGCGTTAATGTTATTATTTAAAGCATATATAAGTTCAGAAAGAAAAACTTTATTAAAAAATAAAATTAGATTTGTAGTTTCAGGAAGAAAAGAAGGAGTGAGCGATTCTTTGTTAAAAGCAATAGATTCACTTGAAAAAGTAACATCGAAAGATTATGAGATGACTTTAAATATTGCATTTAATTATGGAGGGAGAGCTGAGATTATAGATGCATTTAATAAAGCAACTATTTTAGGAGAAAAAATAACAGAAGAAAATTTTCATAAATTTTTATATCATCAGTTTCCTGATCCAGAATTATTAATAAGGACAAGTGGGGAGTTTAGAATATCTAATTTTTTATTGTGGCAATTAGCTTATTCAGAAATATACGTAACAAATATTTATTGGCCTGATTTTGCAGAAAAAGACTTAGATAAGGCAATAGAGAACTTTAATAAAAGAGAGAGAAGATTCGGAGGGAGATTAGATGCTAAATAGAATATTAGTAGCAATATTAGGAATACCTTTGCTAATATATATTTTTTATATGGGAGGACTTCCTTTATTAGTATTTACAAATGGGATTATTGGAATTGGTTTATATGAATTTTATAAAATGGCAGAAGATTTTGGAAATAAGCCATATTTAAAAATTGGAATTTTAACAGGACTTACAATTCCAAATTTGATTTATTTTTTGAGCCCTTCAGAAAGTAGTTTAATATTATTTTTACCACTAGTTTTTTTGTTTATATTATTGATGGCTTTGAGAGTAATAAAAAATGAAATAGAAAATACTAGTAGAGATATAGGGATAACTATTTTAGGGATATTTTATGTGTCAATACTATTTAGTCATATATTGTTGTTAGGAAAAATGCTAAATGGTGGAAAATTGATTTTATTGATTCAAGCTGCTGTATGGGTATGCGATAGTGCTGCTTATTTTGTAGGAATGAATTTTGGAAGAAAATTTTTTAAAGAAGGATTTTCAATAATTAGTCCTAAAAAATCTAAAGAAGGTGCTATTGGGGGAATAATATTTACAATGATAGCAGTAATAATATTAAATAATCAGTTTAATATTATTAAGGGAAATATATTTCTAATATTATTGTTAGGATTAATAATCAGTATTGTAGCTCAGATTGGAGATTTAGCAGAATCTATGTTTAAAAGAGAATTTAAAATAAAAGATTCTGGTAAATTATTAGGAGAACATGGAGGAATTTTAGATAGGTTTGATAGTATGATATTTGTTCTGCCTGTTGTTTATAATTTATTGAAAATATTTATCTATTAGGAAGGAAGTTATGAAGAAAATAGTTATATTAGGATCTACAGGTAGCATTGGAACTAATGCTTTGGAGATTATTAGAAATAAAAAAGAAGAATTTAAAATATTAGCTTTGAGTGGACATGGAAATTATAAGTTATTAATAAAGCAAATAGAAGAATTTTCTCCTAAATATGTTTCTATTGGAACTGAAGAGGGATATGAAGAAATAAAGAAAAAATTTCCTCAATTAAAGGTATTTATAGGAAGAGAAGGATTGAAAAAATTAGGACAGTTAATAGAAACTGATATTATTTTAGTAGCAGTTACAGGAGCTATAGGGATAGAGGCAACAGTTGAAGCAATAAAGTTAGAGAAGAGAATAGCTTTAGCGAATAAAGAAACTATGGTTGCTGGAGGAAGCTATATTAATAAATTATTAAAAAAATATTCTAAAGCGGAAATTATTCCTGTTGATAGTGAACATTCAGCAATATTTCAATCTTTATTATCTGGTAAAAAAAGGGATGTAAAAAATATAATTATAACTGCAAGCGGAGGAACTTTTAGAGGAAAAAGTAAGAAAAATTTAGAAAATATAAAAGTATCTGAAGCATTGAAGCATCCAAATTGGTCTATGGGAAGAAAAATAACTATAGATTCTTCTACTTTAGTTAATAAGGGATTAGAAGTTATTGAAGCACATGAATTATTTGGAATAGATTATGAAAATATAAAAGTAATGGTTCATCCAGAAAGTATAGTTCATTCTATGGTTGAATTTAACGATGGAGCTATAATAGGACAATTTGGTGTTACAGATATGAAACTTCCAATTCAATTAGCTTTTACATATCCAGATAGAGAAGAAAGTCCAGCTTTAAAATCTTTAGATTTATTAAAAATAAAAAAATTAACTTTTGAAGAGCCAGATAGAGAAGTTTTTAAAGGATTAGATTTAGCTTATAAGGCTGGGAAAATAGGAGGTTCTATGCCTACTGTTTTAAATGCTGCAAATGAGGTAGCAGTTGAATTATTTTTAAATGAGAAAATTAAATTTTTGGAAATATATAATATAATAGAAGAAGCAATGGATAATCATATAGTAGAAAAGATAGATAATTTAGAAAATATTTTAAGAATAGACTCAATTACAAGAGAATGGGTTTATAAAAAATTTGGAAAATAAAGAGGTTAATTCATGGGGAAAATTATAGTTATAGAAGGAACGGATTCAAGCGGAAAAGAAACTCAAACACAAGAATTATATAAGAAATTAAAAGAAGAAGGATATAATGTAAGGAAATTAACTTTTCCAAATTATGAAAGTCCTGCCTGTGAACCAGTAAAAATGTATTTAGCTGGAGAATTTGGGAAAACAGCTCTAGATGTGAATCCTTATCCTATTTCAACAATGTTTGCAATAGACAGATACGCTTCTTTTAAAAAAGATTGGGAAAAATTTTATAAAGAAGGTGGTATAATAATAACGGATAGATATGTTCAATCTAATATGATTCATCAAGGATCTAAAATAGAAAATAAAAAATTAAAAACTGATTATATCCAGTGGTTAGAAGATTTAGAATTTAATAAAATTGGTATTCCTCGAGCAGATTTAGTTATTTTTATAAATATGCCTTTAAAGTTTGCAAGAAAATTAATGGCTAAAAGAAATAATAAAATTACTGGAGAAAAAGAAAAAGATATTCATGAAAAAGATGAGTTTTACATGGAAAAGTCTTATATAAATGCGTGTGAAATATCAAAAGTTAGAAAATGGAAAGAAATAAAATGTGAAAAAGAAAATAAATTAAAAACTATAGAAGAAATATCAAAGGATATATATCATGTTGTAAAAACTGAAGTTTTTGGAGGCTAAATGAAGATAATAATTTCTCTTATTGTATTGGGGATAGTAATAATAATACATGAATTAGGTCATTTTTTAAGTGCTAAAATTTTTAAAATTCCAGTTTCTGAGTTTTCAATCGGTATGGGACCGGAGGTTTATACGTATAGTGGTGATAAAACAAAATATGCCTTTAGAGCTATTCCTATAGGAGGATATGTTAACATAAGAGGAATGGAAAAAGACGATGATATTGAAAATGGTTTTAATAAAAGAAATCCTTTTGTGAGATTAATAGTTTTAGTTGCAGGGGTTTTTATGAATTTTTTACTAGCATATTTTATTTTATTTGGAATGTTTTATTCTACTGGGGAAGTTATTTTAAATGATAAACCAATTGTAGGAAAAGTTTTAGAAAGAAAATCAGATTATAGCAACCCTCTGAAGGTAAATGATAAGATTTTAGAAATAAATAATAAAAAAATAGAAAAATGGACAGATATAAAGGAAACTATTTATAATATTGAAGATAAAAATAAAGTTTTAGATGTTTTAATTATAAGAGAAAATGAAGAAAAACAGCTTCAGATAAAATTAGAAAAAAATGATAAAAATAAGGAGTATTATTTAGGTATAATTCCACAATATACAATTAGAAAGAATGGAGTTATAAAAACTTCAAAACTAGCTTTAGAAGGATTCGGAGAAACATTTAAACAAATTTTTATAGGATTTGAAAAGTTATTTAAAGGTGAAGTAAATAAAAAGGAAATAAGTGGTCCTATTGGAATAATAAATATAGTGGGAGAAGCAAGCCAAGCTGGGGTGGCGTCTTTGTTGTGGTTAGTGGCAATATTGTCTATAAATATAGGGATATTTAATTTGTTACCTTTTCCAGCTTTAGATGGTGGAAGAATAATTTTTGTTCTTTTAGAATTAATTGGAATAAAAATAGATAAGGAAAAAGAAGAAAGTATTCATAAAATAGGAATAATAATATTATTTCTTCTAATAATATTTGTTACAACAAATGATTTTTTTAATTTGGGAAAGTAAAAAATATTTTTAAAAGGTAATAGAAGAAATTAGAACGCATCATAATAAAAATAGTACATTTTTCAAATAAAAGTCTTGAAAAAATACAGAATATCTATTATAATACAGATAAGAATATAAATAAAATAGGAGGTCGATATGAAAAAGTCGATTTTAGCGATATCAGAAAGAAAAGAAGTATTGAAAGAAATAAGAAAAGAACTTTTAAAGTATTATGAAGTTATAACATTTAATAATTTATTAGATGGCTTAGATATGTTGAGAGAAAGTGATTTCGATATAGTTTTATTAGATCAATACTTAACTTGGTTTAATTTTGCAGATGCTAAGAAAAAGTTAAATGGTGTAGGAAAAGAGTTTGTGACAATAGGATTAATTGATGAAGAAACAGAAGAGATTTTAGAAGAGTTAAACAAAGCTAAAATTTATAGTTATGCCTTAAAACCTGTAAAAGGAGAAGAAATAGTTAAGCTAATTAAGCCTGCTATTGAAAATGTTGATAATATAAAAAAATATAAAAAATTAAAAGAAAAAGTTAGTGAATTAGAAGAACAAAAAGAGATAGTAGGACAGTCTTCTAAAATTAAAGAAGTAAAGGGGAAAATAGACAAAATGGCATCTACAGATTTACCTATACTAATAACAGGTGAAGCAGGTGTAGGAAAAACATTAGTAGCTAGAGAAATTTATAAGAAAAGCGATAGAAGAAGAAAAGATTATATAACTATAAATTGTGGAACTATGACAAGTGAAAATTTAGAAAGAGAACTTTTTGGATATGATAGAGGAGCTTTTTCTGGAGCAATTTCATCAAAAAAAGGAGTTTTAGAAGAGCTTGATGGCGGAACTTTATTTTTAGATGAAATAGCAGGAATTGAAACTAAAATTCAATCAAAAATATTAAGAGTAATAGAATATGGTGAATATAAAAAAGTTGGAGGGACTAGATCTAAAAGAACAGATGTGAGATTTATAGTTTCTACAGATAAAGATTTAAGAGAAGAAGTTGAAAAGGGTAAATTTAGAAAAGATTTATATCATAGATTAACAGGATTTAAGGTAGAAGTACCACCTTTAAGAGAAAGAAAAGAAGATATACCTTTATTAGCTAATTATTTTATAAATGGAATAGCTAAAGATTTAAATAAATCAATACCAGTTCTTTCAGGAGAAGTAATGAAGTATTTAATGGAGTATTCTTTCCCTGGAAATATAAGAGAATTAAGAAATATGTTAGAAAGAATGATAATATTATCTGATGATAAAATTATAGGAATAGAAAATTTACCATTAGAAATAAAAATGAAATCAGATACAGTTGAAAATAAAACTGTAACAGGATTAGGACCTCTTAAAGAGATACTAGAAAAAGAGATCTTCAGTTTAGATGAAGTTGAAAAAGTAGTTATTGCAATGGCTTTACAAAGAACAAGATGGAATAAACAAGAGACAGCTAAAATATTAGGAATAGGTAGAACAACTTTATATGAAAAAATAAGAAAATATAAATTAGATGACAAGTAAAAAGAGGAGATACTAATGGCTATAAGAAAATTTAGAAAAAAAATGAAGTTGATAACTTATATAATAACAATAGCATTTGTAGTTTCATCATTGGCTCTTTATATAATGACTCAAATGAATTATTCAAAGACAAAAAATTATGCCTTTAAATTAAACGGAAATAAAGTAAGTATGAATACTATTGCTAGAAATAAATATATGATATCAAGAGGTAATGGAGTTAAAATTGAAGAAAAAGTATATGAAATATTAGCATTAGATAAAACTATTGAGGAGGAATTAACGCAACAACTAGCAGATGATTTAAAGATTAAAATATCTAAAAAAGAAATAAATAAAGAATATTTTAAAGTTGAAAATAGTGTTAAGGATAAAGATCAGTTCAATAGAATGCTTAGAGCTCAAGGTTATACAAAAGCTTCTTTAAAAAAAGAAATAGCTAAAAGTTTAAGGGCAATGAAAGTAATAGAGTATTATGTAAGTAATGCTAAAATACCTAAAGAAGATATTTTAGCTATATATAATGAAAATAAAAACACAGTTTTCCAAGGAAAGAGTTTAAAAGAAGTGGAATCTGAGATAGAAAAATCATTATTAAAAGAAAAGGGCAATGAAGATTATTTAAAAGCAGTTTATGAGATGAAGCAAACTATGAAGATTGCAGATATCAGAGAACAAATTAAAGATAATTTTGAAAAGCTACAGTTAGAAAAATCTGGAGTTAAGTTTTCTAATGTAGAATATGATAAAGTTCTTTTAGGGTTTATTAATAGTGGAGAAAAGGAAGTTCAAGCTAGAGAAAAGGCAGAAAAATATTTAAATACTCAAGCAAAATTACTTAATTTAGCAAAAGAATATAAAGTTGACATTGAAGATGAATTACCTCTTGATTTAAAAGTAAGAGAGGCATATAAAGATGTATTCAAAAAAGTAAAAGAGAATGTAACATATACAGAAAAAGATTTAAGAAATTATTTTAAAGAAAATAGCAGTAATTATGACATTTACGCTTCAGTAAATTCATATATAGCTGAATTAGACATACAACCTTCTTTATTAGATAAAGAAACGACTCAAGCTGAAGCAGAAAAGATATTAAAAGAAGTAAATAAAGATAATTTTGCAGAAATTGCAAAGAAAAAATCAGAAGGTCCAAGTGCTCCAAGAGGTGGAGATTTAGGAACTTTTTCAAAACAAACTATGGTAAAAGAGTTCTCGGACGCAGTATTTAAAGGGAAAGTCGGAGAGGTATATCCAAAAGTAGTAAACACAATTTTTGGTTCTCATATAATTTATATAGCTGAAAGAAATGATGAAGCAGGTACAGCAAGAGCAAGTCATATATTAATAAAACCAAAAATTTCAGAAGCTACGCAATTAGAATATTTAAAAACAGCTAAAGAAGCTGTAAATAAAATATCAGCTGAAGATATTAAATTTACAGATTTACCAAAAGATAAATATAAAGTAAATTCTTTATATAAAGGTATAAATGAGGCAGGTTATATACCAGGATTAGAGTTTAATGAAAAATTAGTAAAAGAAATATATAAAAGTCCATTAAATAAAGTTTCATATAAAAAAATAAATGAGAAAATATATATATTCAAAAAAATAAAAGAAACACCTTTTAAGAAAGCTAAATATAATGATGTTAAATCTTTAGTCAAAGAAGATTATATAGTTAAAACAGCTATGGGAACATTAAAAGAAAAGCTAAAATAAAAGAGCAAAAGAAAAGGATAGTAATATCTATCCTTTTTTTAAGCAAAAAAATTGCGCTTTTTTAAAAAATGTAATATACTTAATAGCAGCAAAAAAATTTTAAAATAAGATTTATTTAAGATAAAGTTGGAGTTAAATTAATGAAATATTATTCGGAAGATATTGATAAACTTATTGAGGAATTAAAAATAGAAGATGTTATTGGAGATATAGTACCTTTAAAGAAAACAGGTGCTAATTATAAAGGAATATGTCCTTTTCATCCAGATACTAATCCTTCTTTTGTAGTAAGTCCGGCTAAAAAAATATGTAAATGTTTTGTTTGTGGGGCGGGAGGAAATGTAATAAAATTCTATTCTATGTATTATAAAATATCTTTTGAAGAATCTGTAGAGGCTCTTTCAAAGAAGTATAATATTCCTTTAAGAGTTTATTCTAGAAATAAAAATAGAGTTGAAAAAAATGAAAAGTATTATAAAATAATGAAAAGTGCTCATGAATTTTATCAAGATAAAATATTTGAAAATGAAGGACAAGTTGCTTTAGAATATTTATCTAATAGAGGGGTAAATCCTAAAATTATTAAAGATAATATGTTAGGTTACGCTCCTAGCTCATGGGATAACCTTTATGATTTTTTAATAAAAAAAGGCTATAATAAAAAAGATATAATAACTTTAGGACTAGGAAAGCAGGGAGAAAAAGGAACTTATGATACTTTTAGAAATAGAGTAATTTTTCCAATTTATTCTATCAAAGGAGATATAATTGCTTTTGGTGGTAGGAGTTTAGAAAATAAAAAAGAAGTTCCTAAATATATAAATTCTTCAGATACTCCTATATTTAAAAAAGGTAAGAATTTATATGGGATAAAAAACAGAGGAAATATATTAAAAAAGAAAAATTATGCATTACTTATGGAAGGATATATGGATGTCCTTTCAGCTCATAGTTATGGCTTTGATGTAGCATTAGCTTCATTAGGGACAGCCTTTACCTATGATCAAGGAACGCTTTTAAAAAAATATACTAAAAATGTAATCCTATGCTTAGATATGGATAATGCAGGACAAATGGCTACAGAGAAGACAGCATTTATATTAAAAAATTTAGGTTTTAATATAAGAGTCTTAAAATTAGATAACGCCAAAGATCCTGATGAATTTCTAAATAAATTTGGTAAAGAAGCATTTTTAAAGGCTGTTAAAAACTCCTTAGAAATTTTTGATTTTTTATTTGAGATATATTCCAAAGAGTATGATTTGTCAAATATAATGTCAAAGGAAAAGTTTTTAGCTAGGTTTAAAGAATTTTTTAAAAATGTTGAATCAGTTTTAGAAAGAAATCTATATTTAGATAGGTTGTCTAAGATTTTAGATATTGATAAAAGAATATTAGAAGAAGTGTTGATAAAGAAGAATAATTTTGTAGAATTGAAAAATAGTGAAGAAATTTTTTCAAAAAGAGTTCAAAGTAAACGAGAAAAAGTAAGTCATTTAGAGGAGCTTACAATAGAATTAATTTTAGCTAAAGTAGAATATTATAAATATTTTAAAGATAAAAAAGTGGAGTCTACTTTATGTAAAAAATTATTTTATTATTTAGAAGATAAAAGCAGTAATGGGGAAGATATGAATTTTCAAGATTTAAGAGAATTTTTTAAGTCTCCAGATATTACTGTGGAAGAAAAAGAAGAGATTTTTATGTTTAATTGCCGTTCTATAGAATTTTCAAATAAAGAAAAATTAGAAGAAAATTTAAAAGAAATATATAAATCTTGGTTTGTTAAAGAAATAAAAGAATCTCAAAAAATAAGAAAAAATATAATAATGACAACTAAATTGAAAAAGATAGAATCTAATTTATATGAAGATATGAAGTTTGAAAATCTTTTAGCAGAATATGATAAATTTAAAAAAATTTTAATAGAGAATGATGTATTATAGAGGAGGCTCACTAAAATGAAAGAGTTGAAAGAACTTGTAAAAAATGAGAAAGTTTTAATTCTTCTCCGTAAAGCTATGAAAGATAATCTAGTTACTTATGAAGAAATTAATAGAGAATTAAAAGAAGAATTATCTCTTGAAAATATAAAACGTTTGATAGAAGGGATGATAGATCAAGGTATTGAAATAATCAAAGAGGAAGATTTAAAAACAAAAGAGAGATTAAAAAAAGCTATTAAAAAAGAAAAAAAAGATAAAAAAGAAAAGAGTTTAAAGGCAGAAAAAAGTTCAAGAAAAAGTACAACAGATATGAAAGAATTTGAAGATGCTGAATTTAAAGATTTAAGTGCAAATGAATTAGAAGATATGGAAGAGTATGCAAAGGAAGATGCAGCTTCTTATGAAGCATATATTGCAAGTTTATCTACTGCTATGGGAGTAGACGAACCAATTAAAATGTACTTAAGAGAAATAGGACAAATACCATTATTAACTCATGCAGAAGAGATTGATTATGCTAAGAGAGCTTATGAAGGGGACGACTATGCAGTAAAACAACTAGTAGAAGCAAACTTAAGATTAGTTGTAAGTATAGCTAAAAAGCATACTAATAGAGGTTTAAAACTACTTGATTTAATTCAAGAAGGAAATATAGGATTGATGAAAGCAGTAGAAAAATTTGAATATACTAAGGGATATAAATTTTCTACATATGCAACTTGGTGGATAAGGCAAGCAATAACTAGAGCTATAGCAGACCAAGGAAGAACAATAAGAATTCCAGTTCATATGATTGAAACTATAAATAAGATAAAAAAAGAAGCAAGAATATATTTGCAAGAAACAGGAAGAGATGCAACAGCTGAAGTTTTAGCTAATAGGTTAGGAATGGAAGTAGAAAAAGTTAAAGCTATACAAGAAATGAATCAAGATCCAATTTCACTTGAAACTCCAGTAGGTAGTGAAGAAGATAGTGAATTAGGAGATTTTGTTGAAGATAATAAAATGTTAACTCCGTACGAAGAAACTAATAGAGTTTTGTTAAGAGAACAATTAGATGAAGTTTTAGATAGTTTAAACAGTAGAGAAAAACAGGTTTTAAGATATAGATATGGACTTGATGATGGGGCTCCAAAGACTTTAGAAGAAGTTGGGAAAATCTTTAAAGTAACTAGAGAAAGAATAAGACAAATTGAAGTTAAAGCTCTTAGAAAATTAAGACATCCAAGCAGAAGAAAGAAATTAGAAGATTTTAAAAAATAGGAGCGAATAGCTCCTATTTTGGATAATAATAAAGAGGAGAAAAAATGTTAATAGAAAATTTTAGTAAACTAGTAAGTAGAAAATACAAGGATGATTTTAATTTTGATAAATTTATAACTGAAAATTCTGATTTTAAATTTGAATTTGAAAGAGAAGATGATTCTTTAACTTATGATGGAGAGTTAAAAGCAAGTGACTATAGTGAAGTTTTAGAATATTTTGAAGATATAAGTTTGAATGAAGCGTTATCAAAGGAAGAATTAATAGAAGCTTTAAAAGAAAAGAATGAAGAAAATAAAGGAAAGTTACTTTTAGATAATATTTCTGAAATAGCATTAATCTCTTTATATTTTTGTAGAAAAGGTATAGAATATTTAGAGCTTACACAAGAGGGAATAATAGGACTTTTAAAGGGAATAGAAAATTATTCTGTAGAAAAAGGAGATTTAAAAGGATATTTAAGAAAATGGATAGCTAGAGAAATTTCAATTTATATTGAAGATAGATTTTTACAATTAAAAGCTGAATTTAAATATTATTTAGAAAATACAGAGAAAGAAGAATTAAATTTAACTGATGAAGAGATAGATAAAAAATTAGATGAATTAGATGAGCTAATGATAGAAGATGTTCCTTTTACTGTTAGTGATTTAGAGATAAATATATTAAGTTTATATTTTGGATTTAATAAAAGTAAAAGATTTTCTATGTATGAAATTGAAGAAGAATTAGAATTAGGAAAAGATAAGGGTGAAGAAAAATTTTATGGAATACTAATTAGATTGTCAACAGCTGATGGAGGGATGTTTTTATTATGAGACTATCAAAAATAATAAAACTATTAGAAGAAAAGTTTCCTGTTAAAAATGCAGAAGAATGGGATAATGTAGGTTTATTAGTTGGGGATAGAAAACAAGAAATAAAAAAACTTCAAATTTCTTTAGATATAACAGAAAAAGTTATTGAAAAAGCGATAGAAGAAAAAGTAGATTTAATAATTTCCCATCATCCTTTTATTTTTGGATCAATAAAAAAAATTAATACAGATTCTTTGGTTGGAAGAAAAATATTAAAACTTATTTCAAATAACATCAGTGTGTATACATTACACACTAATTTAGATGCTTCATTAGGTGGACTTAATGATTTACTTGCTGAAAAATTAAAACTTACTGATGGGAAGATTATTGACTCCAAAATAGATGGAGAAGAAATTTCAGGAATAGGAAGATATTTTAGAATGGAGAGTAAAATTAAATTAACAAAATTTATAGAAAATTTAAAATTTTTATTATCATTGGAAAATGTAATTGTTTCAGGAAAAACTATAGAAACAAAAAAAATTTCTAAAATAGCTATAGTAAATGGAAGCGGAAGTAATTATTGGAGAAAAGCTAAATCAATGGGAGCAGAAGTTTTAATTACAGGAGATTTAAAATACCATGAAGCCTTGGATGCTAAGGAAGAAGGATTAATAATGATTGACATAGGTCATTATGAAAGCGAAAGATTTTTTTATGAAATATTAGCAAAAGAATTAAAAGGGATTGAGCAATTAAAAATAAATATTTATAATGATGAAGAAGTTTTAAAAATTTATTAAAAAAGGAGAAAAAATGTTCAGGTTAGTAGTTTTATTTTTGATGGTAAACATATTATCCTTTGGTAAAATAGAGGATGGATTAAATTTATTAAAGTTAAAAGAGAAAAGAAGAATAGAAAAATTGGTTACAAAAATAGAAAATAAAAAAGATGTGGTTATCTATATAAAAACAGTTAATGGAGAAGAAAGTATTCAATTAGAAAATCCTCAAAAAACAATAATGGTTATTGTTCAAAAAATTAATAATGATAAAATAGCTTCAGAATTAAAATTTACAGAAGACTTAAGGATGGAAGAAAAAGAACATGATTTAAACTTAATTTTAACTGATAATAAAGATTATATATTTGATAAAAAATATGAAGATTATTTTGAAAATTTGTTAATTGGGATAAATAAATTGATAGATATTTCAAAAAAAGAAGAAAAAGTTACAGACAAATAAATGAATTTGTGATAAAATAATTAAGGTTTGGGTATTACAGTTGGTTGCTTGAATTTATTCAAGAGGAAAGTCCGGGCTCCATAGAGCAAGAGGGTAGCTAACGGCTACTGAAAGTAATTTTAAGGAAAGTGCCACAGAAAATAAACCGCCGTAAGGTAAGGGTGAAAAGGTGGTGTAAGAGACCACCAGTTTTTTAGGAGACTGAAAAAGCTTGGTAAACCCCCTTTGGAGCAAGACTAAGAAGTAAAGGTTAAGGGCTGCTCGTCCATCTTTCGAGGTAAGTCGCTAGATCTTTTAAGCAATTGAAAGAGTAGATAAATTATCAACAAAAACAAAACCCGGCTTATGTAATGCCCGCCAATTAATAAAATAATTTAAAATCGTTAATCAAAAATAAGATTAACGATTTTTTTTATGTTGCATAGGCAACATAAAAAAGGAAGAGAATAGTATATAATTAATCGAATCACTTAAGAAAGCAACTATATATTAGGAGGATGAAATTAATGAAAAATAAAATGTTTTGTTGGCAATGTCAGGAGACTGCAGGGAATAAGGGGTGTACAATGTCAGGAGTTTGTGGAAAAACTTCAGAAGTATCGTGGCTTCAAGATTTATTAGTTTATGTAACAAAAGGTTTATCAGAAGTAGCGATAAAGATAAGAGAAGAAGGAAAAGAAGTTTCAAGAGAAGTGAATCATATGATTTCTTTGAATATGTTTGCTACAATAACAAATGCAAATTTTGATGATGAAGCTATAAAAGATAAGATAGAAAAGACTATAGAGTTAAAAGATCAATTATTAGAAAATTTAGAAAATAAAGAAAAATTATCAAAAGCTTCTTTAGTAAATATAAAAAGAAGTGAATATGATATTAAAAATAAAGAAATAGGTATATTAGCAACTGAAGATGAAGATATTAGAAGTTTGAGAGAGCTAATTACTTATGGTATTAAAGGATTAGCAGCTTATTTAAAACATGCAAATGTTTTGGAAAAGAATAGTGAAGAAATAGATAAATTTATGCAAAAAGCTTTGGCAAACACATTAGATGATAGCTTAACAATTGAGGAATTAATAGCCTTAACTTTAGAAACAGGAAAATTTGGAGTAGATGGAATGGCGTTACTTGATTCTGCTAATACAACTGCTTATGGAAACCCTGAAATAACAGAAGTTAATATTGGAGTTAGATCAAATCCAGGTATACTTGTTTCAGGTCATGATTTAAAAGATTTAGAAATGTTATTAGATCAAACTAAAGGAACAGGAATTGATGTTTACACTCATTCAGAAATGTTACCAGCTCATTATTATCCAAAATTTAAAAAATATGAAAATTTTGCAGGAAATTATGGAAATGCTTGGTGGAAGCAAAAAGAAGAATTCGAATCATTTAATGGACCAATTCTTATGACAACAAATTGTATAGTTCCTCCAAATGTATCATATAAAAATAAACTTTTTACAACAGGAGCATCAGGATTCCCAGGATGTAAACATATTGCAGGAAAAATCGGAGAAGACAAAGATTTTTCAGAAATTATAGAAATGGCTAAAAATTCTTTGCCTCCAAAAGAAATAGAAACAGGAAAAATAATAGGAGGTTTTGCTCATAATCAAGTATTAGCATTAGGAGATAAAATAGTAGAAGCTGTTAATAGTGGAGCTATTAAAAAGTTTGTTGTAATGGCGGGCTGTGATGGAAGGGCTAAATCAAGAAATTATTATACAGATTTTGCAAAGGCATTACCTAAAGATGCAGTAATCTTAACTGCCGGTTGTGCTAAGTATAAATACAATAAATTAGATTTAGGAGATATTGGTGGGATACCAAGAGTTTTAGATGCAGGACAATGTAATGATTCTTATTCTTTAGCAGTAATAGCTTTAAAATTAAAAGAAATTTTTGGATTAGATGATATAAACAAACTTCCAATAATTTATAATATTGCATGGTATGAGCAAAAAGCTGTAATAGTTTTATTAGCTTTACTTTACTTAGGAGTTAAGAATATTCATTTAGGTCCAACATTACCAGCATTTTTATCACCAAATGTAGTAAATGTATTAGTTAATAATTTTAAAATAGCGGGAATAGGAACAGTTGAAGAAGATATAAAATTGTTTTTTTAAACTTAAAATTTAAAAAAAGCAGAGTTTATTTAAACTCTGCTTTTTTAATTCTTTATAAGAAATTAAAGTAAAAAAATTCCTTTAGATACAATCTAAAGGAATTAAATGTTATTTAATCATTAAGGATTTTTCCATCATTTGAAATAGTTACAATTTGCCAAGGAATAAATTTACCACTTTCTTTAAGAGCTATTTTACTAGCATTTTCAATTCCTCCACAACAAGGAACTTCCATTCTTATAACAGTAACAGATTTAATATTATTATTTTTAATGATTGCAGTTAATTTTTCACTGTAATCAATCATATCTAATTTAGGACATCCAATTATGGTAACTTTATTTTTCATAAACTCGTTATGAAAATTAGCATAAGCATAAGCAGTACAGTCAGCGGCAATCAATAAGTTAGCATTGTCAAAATAAGGAGCATTGATAGGAACTAATTTAATTTGAACTGGCCATTGTCTTAATTGACTCTTAGGTTTAGCTGACTCAGTAATTATGTTATCTTCTTCTTGTAGTAAAGATTTTGCTAAAGTACCAGGGCATACAAAAGGTTTTTCATTTAAAGCTTTTTTTTGATTTTCTAAAACAGCTTCTTCATCATAAGCTTTAGCCTCTCTTTCTTCAAAGGAAATAGCATTGACAGGACAACTTGGTAAACAATCTCCTAATCCATCGCAATAATCATCTCTAATTAACTTAGCTTTTCCATTGATCATAGCAATAGCTCCTTCGTGACAAGCTTTCACACATAATCCACATCCATTACATTTTTCTTCATCTATTTTTATAATTTTTCTAATCATAATATATCCTCCTTAAACTTTATAATATATTTTAAAACTTTTTAATAAAAAAATACGTTGCTTATGCAACATTAGTATTTTTTTATTAAGGTGAATTGATTATTTTTAAAGTTAATTAAATTTTCTTCTTGCATTTTACTAAGTTCTCTAGAAAGTGCAGTTCTTTCAATAGATAAATAATCTGCTAATTCTTGACGATTGAAATTAATTTTAAAGGAGTTGCTTTCGTATTTAAAGGCACAGGTTGAAAGATAAGAAAATATTTTTTCTCTAACTGATTTTTTAGTAATATGTTCTATTTTTTCAGTTAACAATATGCTTTTTTTGGTTACAATAGAAAACATATTTAAAATAAGTTTTTTATTATAAGATTCTAAAATTTCTTTTGAATCAAATATTTTTTTGAAATCAAAAAATAAAATTTCACTTTTTTTTGAAATCTCAACATTGATATTTGGATTTTTATTCTTTTGAAAATTCATAACCTCTCCAAAAATATTTCCAGAATTTAATTGAGTAAGAATTGTTCTGTTGCCCCAGAAATCTTCTTTGATAACATTAGCGTTTCCAGAAATAACTAGTCCTATTCTATCAATTGGTTTCCCAAGTTCATAAACTAAATTATTTTTTTCAAAGGTTTGTTTTTTTGCATTTAAATCTTTTAGAGATTTTTCTATTTCCTCAATTGTTAAATTTTTAAATAATTTAGTTTTTTTTAAAAAAATTAATGTTTCTTTCATATGGTCTCCTTTTGTATTCGTTAATTAAATTTTACCTTGAATATGCAATAAAAACAATAAATAAAATTAAAAAAATATAGATTTTATGATATAATGGAGCGTATGTTCTGAAATAAGATTATAAAATTTTTTAATATAAAGGAGAAAAAATGAAAAAAAGTTTTTTGGAGAAACATTTTAAGATTTTAGAAAGAGGAAGTACTATAAAGACTGAAATAGGTGCAGGGGTAACAACATTTATGACAATGGCCTATATATTAATAGTTCATCCTATGATAATGAAAAGTGCAGGAATGCCAGTGGAATCAGTATTTACAGTAACTGCACTTATGGGATGTGTAATAACTTTATTAATGGGATTATATGCTAATTTACCCTTTGCATTAGCACCGGCAATGGGAACAAATGCATTTTTTTCAATAACTTTAGTTGCAACAGGAGCTGTTACTTGGCAACAAGGTTTAGCAATGAATTTTATATCAGGTATAGTATTTTTAATATTATCAATGTTTGGATTTAGAGAACTTATAGTAAAGTTTCTTCCTAAAAGTTTAAAATTAGGTATAGGAGCAGTTGTTGGAATATTCTTAATAGAATTAGGATTTAAATCAGGAGGAATATTTCAAATAACAGATAATGGTTTAGCTTTAGGAGATTTAACAAACGAAGTAGCTATAGTTTCTATAATTGGTATAATTATAACTTCTGCTTTAGTTGCAAATAAAGTAAAATGCGATATGCTTGTAGGTATTTTTATAACAACATTAATAGGAATTCCTTTTGGAGTAACTCATCTTCCTGATAGTTTTATATCTTTACCAGCTTCAATAAAACCAATTGCTTTTCGTTTAGATTTTACAGATATGTTAAGTATAAAAGTATTACCTATTTTATTTGTTTTTTTTGTGGGAGATTTCTTTTCAACGTTAGGAACTCTTTTGGGAGTTTCAGAAAAAGCAGGGTTATTAGATGAAAATGGAGATTTACCAGATATACAAAAACCATTTTTAGTAGATGCTCTAGGAACAGTTACAGGAGCTTTACTTGGGACAACGACAATAACAACATTTATTGAATCAGCAGCAGGGGTAGGAGCAGGTGGTAAGACAGGTTTAACAGCAATAACAACAGGAATTTTATTTTTCTTTGCTTTATTCTTTAGTCCAATTGCTTTATTAATACCTGCAGCAGCTACAGCTCCAGTATTGATAATTATGGGGATTATAATGCTTGGTTGCATGAAAAATGTTGATTATGAAGATTTTACAGAATTTTTTCCAGTATTTTTTATGATTGTTTTTACAGCTTTTACAAATAGTATTTCTAATGGTGTTGGAGCTGGAATAATTTCTTATGTTTTAATTAAAGTTGGAACGAGAAGACATAAAGAAGTTGGAATTGGATTATATATATTGGCATTAATAATGGTATTTTATTTTATAAATTAAAAATAATAAAAATATCCTCTAAGTATTTAGAGGATATTTTTTATAATATAGGGTAATTCTACGAATTTAATTATCTATCATTTTTAAGGCCCATAGGTTTATCTTGGAATATTCTAGAATCCATTAATTTTAAATCTTTAGCTATTAATGGTTTAAAATCCATTAAATCTAAAATATCTTTTTGTAAATCTACTCCAGGAGCTATTTCAATCAAAGTAAATCCTTCTTTTCTTAATTCAAATACAGCTCTTTCAGTTACATAGAAAACTGGTTGACCAACTTTTCTAGCATAATCTCCAGAGAAAGTTATTTGTTGAACAGTATCTACAAATTTTTTCTTAGCACCTTCTTTTAATATTTTTAATTCTCCATTAGCAACTTCTACTTTAAGACCTTTTGCAGTAAAAGTTCCACAGAAAACAACTTTTTTAGCATTTTGGCTGATACTAACAAATCCACCACATCCAGATATATTAGTTCCAAATTTACTTACATTTAAATTTCCATGTTTATCTGCTTGAGCCAATCCTAAGAAAGCAATATCAAGTCCACCACCATCATAAAAATCAAATTGATAAGGTTGATCTATAATGGCATCAGCATTAATAGAGGTACCGAATCTCATTCCTGATTGAGGCATTCCACCAATAGGTCCAGATTCAACAGTTAAAACCATATAATCACTTATTTGTTCTTCTGTTGCAACAGCAGAAACATATTCAGGAACTCCTATTCCTAAATTACCAATACTTCCTTTTTCAATTTCCATAGTTGCTCTTCTAGCAATAACTTTTTTAGCGTTTAATTCCATAGGTTTAATATGAGAATTAGCACTAAATATTATATTCCCTGCTAATTCAGGCTCATATTGAATATCGTAAACTTGTTGTTTTAAATGAGGTTCTTCAACTTCAACAACATAATCAACGTAGATTCCAGGTATTTTAACTAATTTAGGATCTAAACTACCGGTTTTTACTATTTTATCTACTTGAACAATAACCTTACCTCCACAGTTGTGAACAGCTTGAGCAATGGAAATACATTCTGTAGTAACTCCTTCTTTTTCTAAAGAAATATTTCCTCTTTCATCAGCAAGACTTCCTTTGATAAGTCCAATATCAAATTTCATAGGTTCGTAGAAAAGTTTTTCTTGACCATTGATATTTACTAGTTTAACTATATCTTCTGTGGTAACATCATTTAATCTACCACCTTCTATTCTAGGATCAGCAAAAGTATTTAATCCAACGTGCGTAAAAGTTCCTACTTTTCCTCCAGCAACATCTCTTAACATATGGCAAAGAGCTCCTTGAGGTACGTTATAAGCTTGAATCTTATTGTTTCTAATTAATTCTCCTAATTTTGGAGCTTTATTAAAATGTCCAGCAACTACTTTTCTTAATAAGCCTTCATGAGCTACGTGATTAACAGATCTATCTTTTCCATCTCCTTGTCCAGCAGCATAGAATAAAGTTAAATCTTTAGGTGCTTTTGTTTCTAAAAATCTTTCTTCTAAAGCAACTTCTAGTCCTTCAGGATTACTACATCCTACAAAACCAGAAGTAACTATTGTATCATTGTTATTTATTACATTTACAGCTTCTCTAAGAGAAACAAAATTTGTGATCATAAAATTTCCTCCTTTTATTTAAGTATAACAGGTAATAGTGGGAACAAAATATAAGAATAAATTAATGCAAGAGAAATATAAACTATCCAAAGAAAAGTAATTGGTTTAGCAACTCTTCTCATGACTAATCCTTCAGAATTTTGCATATTAACAGTTGCACATACAGCAACAACATTGTTAGGACAAATCATATTTCCTAAAGCTCCTCCTGCGTTTTGAGCACCGAGAACTGCAGGTAAATTAAGATTTAAAATTTTAACAGCTTCATAATGCATTGGAGCAAACATTATATTTGATCCTGTTGTAGTTCCAGTAACAAAAGATCCTAAAGATCCAATAAAAACAGCTATTCCAGGATAAAGCATTCCAGTATGAATTGCTAAGAAAGTTGCAATAATATGAAGCATTCCAGTAACTTTCATTAAATTAGCCATAGATAGTAAGGCTGACATAGCAATTAAAGCTCCTGAAACATTATGAAATGCCTCGTTTGCATATGCTAAAAAATTATTAGTAGATTTTAAAATCATAGATCCAACGAAACAAACAAATAAGATTGTAGTTCCAATCCAGATTGAAAAACCTAAATGTAAAAACCAACTTGGAGCAAAAAAACGAACAAGAGGAAGTAAAATTAGAAGAAGTAAATATGTGCTCATTGCAGTTATAGGTTTCATATTATTTTCTTCTGTTTTTTCTTCAAGAGTTATTTTAAATAAATCTTTAACAATAGTCTTTTTGTTAAAAGTTTTAATGTAAAATATAGCTCCAAATAGAGAGAAGATACCAGCACAAATAGTAGGGAATTCTGCTCCTACAAAAGAACCAATTATTACTAAAGAGATTCCATAGCAAAACCCAACCATTAAAGAAAAATAACAGATATCTTTATCAAAACATTTTTTTCCCCAAAGGACAGAAAGAACTATAAAAGGGGCGATTAAAGCTCCCCAAAAATGGATTAATCCTGTAATCATAGAAATATTTAATATAGTAGCATGCACATCTATAGAAGTTGGAATTGTATTATTTGCAATATAAGGAATATGAGCTATAAGATTTTTAAGTTCATTTATTCCTACGCTGGATAAAAAAGGAGTAAAACCTCCAATAGTTGTAAAACCAGCAGCTCCTAGGGATGCAGCTATTCCATTAAAAATAAGTGAAGCAATAGCAGCATCTAAAGCAGGTATTCCCAAAATCATTAGAAAGGGAGCAGCAATAGCAGCAGGAGTTCCAGCTCCAGCAACCCCTTCCAAGAATCCACCAAAACAAAATCCTATAATAATAACTTGTTTCCGTTTGTCCGTAGTTAAATTTGCGATACATTCTTTAATTTTATTCATTGCTCCAGTTCTAATTAGCATACTTAATACTAAAAAGGCAGACCAAATCATATACACCATCTTAAAACCATCTATAATACCTTTTTTTGTCTGAGTGAAAAGAATTTCACTTGCTGTGTTAAAAAGAAAATAAGATATTATTAACGTGTAAATAATTGCGAAAATAGAAACCCATTTAGCTGGTTTTTTAAGACCCACAATACCAATTAATATAATTAGTAATGGTGTTAAAGATAAAAATAATTTCATAAATTACCTCCGTTTTATAGATTATTAAAATAAGTAATTAATTTAGGAATTATTTCAAATAAATCTCCAACGATACCTAAGTCAGAGTATTTAAAAATTTCAGCATTGGGGTTATTGTTGATAGAAATGATGTGTCTAGCTTGTTTAACTCCAGCTACATGTTGCATAGCTCCAGATAGTCCAATAGCAATGTAAAGATCAGGCTTTATAATTTTTCCAGTTTGTCCAATTTTTTCATACTCAGGTCTCCAACCATGATCGACTACAGATCTAGTTACCCCTATACCAGCTCCTAAAATATTAGCCAAATTTTCAATTAATTGAAAATTTTCAGGATTTTGAATACCTTTTCCCACTCCAATAACAATTTTAGAAGTTTCTAAAGGATATTTTTTTTGTTTTTTCAAAACTCGATCTTTCAATTCATATAAAATGTTTTCGTCCGATTCATAGTTTATGAAATTAACAGGTATATCATTATATTTTTTGTGATTAATTTTCCAAGGTTCATTTTTGTTAATATTATTATTAAAGATGCAGACAAGATTTTTTAAATTATAGATACTTTTTTCTAATGCTTTAGTTCCATAAACTAATCTCTGAAAAATTATTTGATTATTTTTAAGAAGAAAGGATGAAATATTAGGAATATAATCAAAGTCTAATTTTTCAGCTAAATAAGGAGCAATATCTAATTCAAAAAGGCTGTTTCCCATGATAATCATATCAATGTTTAAGTCTTTTTTTAGAGCAGTTAATATATTGGATATTTTGGTAGGATAAATATAAGAGTTATCTTTATTTGTTATAAAAAAAATCTTTTTTATATTCCAGTCTTTTAAATTTTCTTTTAAATTTATTAATGATTCAGAATAAAGAGAAACTAGATAAATATTAGCATTGGTATTTATAGTTAGGTTAGAAGCTATATTTAAAAGTTCTTTAGAATAATCACTTAAATGATTATTTTTTTGATTTAAATAAATTAATGTATTCATATAATCCTCCGTTTAAACCCCATTCATCTAAATAATTTGAGATTTTTTTAACAGCTTTATCAGAATCAATATCTTTATAAATTTTATTTTGACGTTTGACATTATAAACTTTTAATTTTAAATAAAGATCGTTTTTATTTTTGTCGTAATAACTTAAAGAAATAGGTTTGCTATTGATAGACATAATGTCATTAATAGATGGATATTTAGGTTCATAAACATTTTTTCTAAAAGAAATTATACAAGGTAAGTTTATGGAAAGTTTTTCTAAAAAATCATCAGTTTCTTTTTTACAAATCAACTTATTATTAGAATATTGAATGTCTAAACAATGACTAATTAGAGGAATATCTAGTAAGCTACTTATCCTATAAGGAATCTCTCCTCTTGGATTATTAACATCTTGATCTCCTGTTAAAATTAAATCAAATGCTCCTTGTTTTTTGATTTCTTCAGCAAGAATAGATGCGACATCTTTAGGATTATTTCCATTAAATACAATAAGATTACCAGAAGTACCTCCCAACCCTAAACAAGTTTTTAAACAATATAAGTTATTAGACTTTGAAATCATAAATATAATAATTTCAGAATCTTCAGTATTTTTTATTTTGGAAGCTTTTTGTATGGCAAATTCATCATAAGGGTTTAGAATCTTTTTTTCATCAATATTTTCAAGTGTTAAATTTTCATTTGTAGGGAAAGTTTCATTTGCAATAACGATTATCTTCATAAAAACTCCTTATATAAAGTCAAAGAGAAATAGTAGAACTATTTCTCTTTGAAAAATTAACTTATCTTAAGATAGCACCAGAGATAACTAATTTTTGAATTTCATTAGTTCCTTCATAGATTTGAGTGATTTTAGCATCTCTCATCATTCTTTCAACAGGATGATCCATAGTAAATCCTGTACCACCTAATACTTGTACAGCTTCAGTGGTAACTTCCATAGCTGTATTTGTAGCAGTTAGTTTAGCAACAGCAGCAGGAATAGAATAAGGTAAATGCTCATCTTTAGACCAAGCAGCTTTTAAAGTAACAGCTTGAGCAGATTCTATTTTGTTATACATATCAGCTAATTTAAATGCAATAACTTGAAGTTTAGAAATAGGTTTTCCAAATTGAACTCTTTCTTTAGCATAATTTAAAGCATATTCGTAGGCTCCTTTAGCAATACCAACTGCATGAGCAGCAACTCCAATTCTTCCACAATCAAGAGTAGCCATAGCTATTTTGAATCCTTTTCCTTCTTGTCCTAATAAGTTTTCAGCAGGAACTTCTAAATTTTCCATTTCAATAACATTTTGAACAGAAGCTCTTATTCCCATTTTAGCTTCTCTTTTAATAAATTTGATTCCAGGGAAATTTTTAGGTTCAACTATAAATGCACTTATTCCTTTTGTTCCTAATTCAGGATTAGTCATTGCAAACACAACTATAACATCTGCAAATTCTCCATTAGTTGTAAAACATTTAGTTCCATTTAATATATATTTATCTCCTTTTTTAACTGCAGTACATTGGCTAGCACTAGCATCACTACCAGCACAAGGTTCAGTTAAACCAAAGGCTGCAATGTATTCTCCAGAACATAATTTAGGAAGATATTTTTGTTTTTGTTCTTCGTTACCAAAATTATATATAGGCCCAGTTCCTAAAGAAATATGAACAGAATAAGAAATACCAAGTGAAGCATCTACTTTATTAAGTTCAAAACCAGCTAAAGCATATTCAAGATACCCAAGTCCAGCTCCTCCATATTTTTTATCGTAAGGAATTCCCATTAAACCTAACTTACCCATTTTTTTTAATAAATCTCTAGTTGCTAAGAAATCTCCATTAATATCTCTTTCTTTAGATCCTGGAGCAACTTCATTTAAAGAAAAGTCTTTTACCATTTGGCAAATACGTTCTTGTTCTTCAGTAAATTTTAAACTGTACATAAATAACACCCCTTTTATATTTTATTAGTAAAATTTAGGCTTTAAAAAATTAAAACATTTAAAGCGTCTTTACACAAAAATCATATAGTTTTTTAAGGGGTTATTCAAGTGAATAAACATGAATATAGTTGAATAAAAAAAAGCACTAAGATATTTAAATACCTTAGTGCTATATTCATTAAGAGTGCAGATTCATTATTTTTAGTATCATATGATTGTATTTGTTCCATGAAGCTTCTATTTCTTCAGGAGAGAATTCTTTGGAAACTTCAGAAGTTTTAAGCTTGTCAAAGACAAGATTAATATGTCTAATTGTGGAATAATTATTAACAGTACTTAAAAAATCTTCTTTAGTTTCTGAAAGTAAAGCAACATTTTTTAAAAAGACACTATCTTTATTGCAAAATACAGACATTTTAAAGTCCAAATAATCTAAATTTAATAAATTATCATCAATAACATAAATTTTTATTCTAGGATTACTTTTAAGAACACTAATAAAATAATTATAATGTTCTAATATTTCTTCAGGAGTCATTTTATATTTAACGTTCATAAAATAAATAGTTTTTTCCTGAAAATATTTTAAAATAGAAGATTTAAATACAAAGAAATTAATAGAAGCTTGTTCAAACATTTCATTCCAAGTAATCATTAAATCTTGCATACTTATTAATTCTCTTTTTGGAAAATTATTTTTTAAAGCATAGTTAAGTATATTTTGAATGATATTTTGTGGTATTAAAAATTCAAATCCGCTTGTAAGTAAGAAATTAAAATTATCATGAGTGTAGAAATTAGTTCTATAGGCTTTTCTTATTAAGGAGTTATGATCTTTTATTGAAAATATTCTATTTAAAGAATTCATAGATTTGCTAAGAGTAGACAAAAGTTTCTTTACTTTGTATTTGTTCGTTGTAGAAATTAAAGTTTCAAATTGTCCTTCGTTATTAAGAGAATAAAGAAAAGATATTTTATCTTTAATAACTATAGTATTTAAGTTTTCAAAATAAGAGCTATTATAAAGTTCAAAATTTATATTTATAAATTGATTTAAAATCATATATATTTTTTTTATGTTTTTAATAGCATTATCATCGTCAGCTAAAAGGTGAATTCCAAGATAAATTTTTATTTTTAAACTTTCAGGTTTCATTTTGGAAAGTAGAGAAATTATGTAGAGGCAGTCGATTGTTGTAATGTCTAAAGTCATATAAAATTCCAAGGTGTGATTAGCTTCATTTATTTGTTGTCTTAAAATTGTACTTAAAAATGATTTGATTTGAGTGTTTTCAATTAAAAAAACATCTGGAGTTTCCTTTTCTTCATGAGAAGAACATTCTAAATAAGAACTGTTTAATAAATTGTAAATCTTATCCCCTAATATTTTAGAGTTTATTGAAAAATTTTTTCTGGGTTTTTCAATATTGAATTTATTGAAAAATTGATTTTCCTTATTCAGGCTGAGTATTTCAGAAGAAACTAAATCCGAAATTTTTTCATTTATTTCTTTAATTGATTTAGAGCTTGGAAGCTTAACTCCGTTACACCATTTGCTAATATAAGACACATCGTAACCCAAGTGATTTCCTAATATTAAAAACTTAACCTCAGAAAAAGTTAATAGATTTCTAAGGGTACTTCCATAATTTTTTTTTCCCATAATCTTGCTCCTTAAACTTTAAATTATATTTTTTAATATATTGTTGAAAATTGATAACCCTATTCCTATAATATATTAAAAAAAAATAATAGTCAACCTAATATCATATATAAAACTAATTGACAAAAAGAAAAGTCAACTAAAGTCAAGAGAAATCATTTTTAAAATTAATGTATGAAGAGTATCATATAGGTGTAAAAAATAATTTTTTTGTTCTAATGAACTACATAAAAATAATTAAAAAGTTTAAGGAGGAGATTTATAATGAAACCAATGAGAATGCATCATGTAGGAATAGTTTTACCAACTTTAGAAAAGGCACATTCATATATTGAAAAAATGGGGCTAGATATAGACTACACTGGATATGTAGAAGCTTATCAAGCTGATTTAATTTTTACAAAATATCCTGATAATAGTAGCCCTATAGAATTTATAATTCCTAGAGCCGGAGTACTTAAAGAATATAATAAAGGAAAAGGAGGAATAGCTCATTTAGCTTTTGAAGTAGAGGATGTAGAGGCAGTTAGAAAAGAAATGGAAGAAAAGGGATTAGAAATGTTAGAAAAGAAAGCTGTTACAGGAACAGATGATATAATAGTTAACTTTATGAGACCTAAATTTTCAGAAGGTATACTTACTGAATTCGTTCAAACAGTAGCACCAATAAAAAGAGATTAATAAGTATTAGTTAGGAGGAAATATGTGTTATACAGTAGGAGTAGACATTGGGTCATCATCTTCTAAGGCAGTCATTTTAAAAAATGGAAAAGAAGTTATAGCGACAGACGTTTTACAAGTTGGGATAGGAAGTAAAGGTCCTAAAGTTATACTAGAAAGTGTTTTAAATAAATCCAAAATGGAAAGAAAAGACATAGATCAAATTGTTGTAACTGGATATGGTAGATTTACTTTTGATGAAGCAGATAAACAAATAAGTGAAATAAGTTGTCATGCTAAAGGAATTCATTTTCTAGTGCCAGAAGCAAAGACTGTTATAGATATTGGAGGACAGGATGCAAAGGCGATTAGTTTAAATTCTAAAGGTAAAATAAACCAATTTTTTATGAATGATAAATGTGCTGCAGGAACAGGAAGATTTATAACTGTTATGTCAAAAGTTTTAGAAATTCCTTTAGATGAGATGAAAGATTATGATAAAAAAGCAGATGCTCCAGTTACTGTAAGTAGTACATGCACAGTTTTCGCAGAATCGGAAGTTATATCTCAATTAGCTAAAGGGGCAACAACAGAAAATATAGTAGCAGGTGTTCATAATTCAGTAGCTCATAAGGTTAGCGGTTTAGCTAAAAGAACTCCATTAGAAGATAATGTAGTTATGTGTGGGGGAGTTGCTAAAAATACAGGAGTTGTTCGTGCATTAAGAGAAACTTTAAATAGAAATGTAATAGTTGCTCCAAATCCTCAGCTAACAGGAGCTTTAGGAGCTGCAATATATGCCTATGAAGAAATTTTAAAGAAAAGGAGAGATGATTAAGTTATGGATGAGAAAAAAGATATAAAAAATATGAGTGCTAAAGAATTGCTAGCTTATTATCAAGGACAATTAGATGAAGAAGCAAGACAAGCCAAAAAAGAGGGACGTTTAGTTTGTTGGTCAGCTTCAGTAGCACCACCAGAATTTTGTGTAGCAATGGATATAGCTATGGTTTATCCTGAAACTCATGCAGCAGGGATAGGAGCAAGAAAAGGATCATTAGATATGCTAGAAGTAGCCGATCAAAAAGGTTATTCATTAGATATATGTTCTTATGCCAGAGTAAATTTAGGTTATATGGAATTATTAAAAGAAAAAGCTTTAACAGGAAAAACTCCAGAAAAATTAAAAAATTCACCCGCAGCAGACGTACCTTTACCTGATTTAGTTATTACTTGTAATAATATTTGTAACACTTTATTGAAATGGTATGAGAATTTAGCAAAGGAATTAAATATACCATGTATTGTTATAGATGTACCATTTAATCATACAATGCCAATTCCTCAATATGCTAAAGATTATATAGCATCTCAATTTGAAGAAGCTATAAGTCAATTAGAAGAAATTACAGGAAAGAAATTTGATTATGACAAATTCTTAGAAGTTCAAAAACAAACTCAGCGTTCAGTAGCTCAATGGAATAGAGTTGCTAAAATGTCTCAATATAAACCATCTCCATTAAATTGCTTTGATTTATTTAATTATATGGCTTTAATAGTTTGTGCAAGAAGTAGAGATTGTGCAGAAATAACATTTAAGAAATTTGCAGATGAATTAGAAGAAAAATTAGCAAATAAACAATATGCTTTAAAAGGAAATGAAAAGAAAAGAATTACTTGGGAAGGAATTGCAGTTTGGCCTAACCTAGGACATACATTTAAAACACTTAAAAATTTAGGAATTATAATGACAGGATCTGCTTATCCAGGATTATGGAATTTAGAATATACTCCAGGAGATATGAGTTCAATGGCAGATGCTTATACTAGAATATATATTAATACTTGCTTAGATAACAGAGCTAAAGTATTAACAGATGTAGTAGAAGGCGGAAAATGTGATGGAGTTCTTTATCATACAAACAGAAGTTGTAAATTAATGAGTTTCTTGAATTCAGAAACAGCTGAAATAGTTCAAGAAAAAACAGGATTACCATTTACTAGTTTTGATGGAGACCAAACAGACCCTAGAAATTATTCACCAGCTCAATATGAAACTCGTGTACAAGCATTAGATGAAATAATGAATGAAGAAAATTAAGTGGAGGTTAAAGATATGGAAGGAAATTTAAAGAAATTTATCGATTTATTTGAACATATAGCATCAAATCCAGTAGAAGCAATAAAAAATCATAAAAAAGAAACAGGAAAAGGAGCAGTAGGAGTTTTACCAGTATATGCTCCAGAAGAATTAATAGATGCAGCAGGATATTTACCAGTAGGTATTTGGGGTGGACATCATGAAATATCAAAAGCTAGAACATATTTACCAGCTTTTGCTTGTTCAATCATGCAATCAATTATGGAAATGGAATTAGAAGGAGCTTTTGATAATTTATCAGCTGTTTTAATGTCAGTTCCTTGTGATACTTTAAAATGTTTTAGCCAAAAATGGCACGGAAAATGTAAACCTATAATATTTACTCATCCTCAAAACAGAAAAATAAAAGCAGCTAATTTATTCTTAGAAGAAGAATATAAAATAGTTCGTAGAAAATTAGAAGAAATATTGGATGTTAAAATTACAGATGAAGCTATAAATAAAAGTATAGAAGTTTATAATGAAAATAGAAAAGTTATGAGAGAATTTACTGAAATAGCAGCAAAATATCCTCAAATAATAGACCCAATAGTTAGACATAATGTTATTAAATCAAGATGGTTTATAACTAAAAAACAACATACAGAATATGTTAAAGATTTCATAAAAGAAATTAAAAAATTAAAAGTAGAACCATGGAAAGGTAAGAAAGTTATTTTAACTGGAATAATGGCAGAACCAAAAGAAGTATTAGAAATAATGAAATCAGAAAATTTTGCAGTTGTTGCAGATGATTTGGCTCAAGAATCTCGTCAATTTAGAATTGATGTACCTGAAGGAGGAACTCCTTTACAAAGATTAGCAAAATGGTGGCAAGATTTTGACGGATGTGCATTAGCAACAGATCCTAAAAAAGTAAGAGGACAAATGCTAATAGATATGTGTAAAAAATATGAAGCAGATGCAGTTATAGTATGTATGATGAAATTCTGTGATCCAGAAGAATTTGATTACCCAATATATTATAAAGAATTAAATAATGAAAATATAAGAAATATTATGATAGAAATAGATTTAGAGATGACATCTTTTGAACAAATAAAAACAAGACTTCAAAGTTTTAATGAAACTTTGTAAAAGATAAAAGGTTAATTTCTTAAAAGGCTATAGGCAAATAATTTGTCTGTAGCCTTTTATTTTTTTGAAAAAATATTAAAAAGAAGTCTATATTTGTATTCTTTAAAACATAATAAAATAAAGACTATAAGTGAAAAAATTAAGGGATCAAGGTTCATATTTTTATGAAAATAGAAAAAAATACGCCACATACACCATATACGCCACATATGCCATATACGTTTTTGACTTTTTTAGAAAAAGGTTTAAAATATAATTTAGAAGGAAATAAATTATATAAAAATATATGAATTAGGAGGTTATTATGAATCATAGTTTTAATGTAGAGTTAGCAAGAGAATACGGAATAGAAGAAGCAATTCTTATAGAAAATATTGCTTTTTGGTTAAGGAAGAATATGACTAATAATAAAAACTATATAGCTGGGAATTACTGGGTATATAATAGTTGTAAATCTTTTAATGAACTTTTTCCATATATCAATCCTAAAAAAATTCAAAGGGTATTAGTTAAGTTAGAAAAATTAAATGTTATTAAATCAGGAAGTTTTAATAAAAGATCTTATGATAGAACAAAATGGTATACTATTGTGAGTATAAAAATAAAAAAACTTTATAATTTAATCACAAGTAATGATTTTACCTCAAAAGCCAATCTGTCCAATGGATATTCTCAAAATGACAAATGCAAGGAGACAAATTGTCAAATGGAGGAACCTAAAATGTCTAATGGAAGATCTCAATATGTCCAACCTATACCAGATATAAAACCAGTTAAAAAAACAAATATAAAAACTACTACTGTACAAGAAAGTAAATTAGATAGACCCTTAGATGAACAAAAGATAAAAGATAGTGGTGGTTATCTTGATTCTAGAAAAAAGGAAATAAGAGCAATTAAAGAAAAATTAAATGATTCTAATTTAAAGTTATTAACTTGTAAAAATATTATGAAGGTCATACTTACTAAAAAAATAAGTTTTGAAAGATTTTTAGAAGTTTTCAATTTTGTAAAAATGAATAATAAATCTTCTGGTTTCATCGTTTCTGCTCTAAGGGATAATTATGTCCTAAAAACTGAGAGCAAATCTAAAGATTCTAATATAAGATCTAAGATTATTGATGATGAAATTATAGCTTCTAGAAAAAAATTAGATAAGGAAAGAAAAGAAATAGAAAAAGAACTAAATAGAAAAAAGGTCATGGATGATTATTTTAATTCCTTACCTAAAGAAAAGCAAAGAAATATAATGGAGGAAGCTTATACAAAGGCTAAGAAAGAATATGGATGTATATGGGAAGTTATGGGTAGAACTAAGGTTAAATACGAGATTTTAAAAATGCACCTTTTGCCTTAGTAAGGGGCTAGGTGCATTAGGATGTTCTTATTTTTAAAAATTAATATTATTTTTTATCATATTTCATATATCTAGCAATTTGAATTATAATTGTAGGAATTAAAGCAAATAGATATATAGATGTTAATTGCATTATATTAAGGTTAGCTACTTCAAATAATTTTCCAGCAGTATCATTTAAAAGTAAAAGATTTAAAAGGAAAGTTCCAATTAAGAATGCATATACAGAAAACATATTAGATTTAATTTTTAAAGTAAGTAAACTATTTTTTCCTCTACAGTTAAATCCATGGAATAATCTAGCTAAACATAAAGTAGAAAAAGCCATTGTCATTCCAACTGAAGGGGAAGCTTTTAGACCTAAATGGAAACTAATCATAGTAAATATTCCAATTAGTCCTCCTTCTAAAAGTATTTTTAATGATAGGTTTTTAGTTAAAATAGGTTCATCTATATCCCTAGGCTTATCTTCTAAAACATTGTTTTTACTTGGTTCCATACCTATAGCAATAGCAGGTAAACTATCAGTTAAAAGATTTATAAATAAAAGATGAACTGGAGCAAAAGGCATTGGTAAATTAACAGTTGAAGCATATAATACCGCTAGTATTCCAGCCATGTTTCCAGAAAGTAAAAATCTAATGGAATTTTTTATATTTGAATAGATATTTCTTCCAGTAGCAATGGCTTTAATAATTGTAGCAAAATTATCATCAGCTAAAATCATAGAAGCTGCATCTTTAGAAACTTCAGTTCCTGTTATTCCCATAGCAATTCCAATATCAGCCTTCTTTAAAGCAGGAGCATCATTAACTCCGTCTCCAGTCATAGCACAAATGTTTCCTTTACTTTGCCACATGGAAACAATTCTTATTTTATCTGCAGGAGAAACTCTAGCATACACAGAAATATCTTCAATTTCTTTTGCAAATTCTTGATCAGATAAACTAGAAAGTTCAAGACCAGTTAAAGCTTTATCCCCTTCTTTAAAAATTCCAATTTCCTTTGCAATAGCAGATGCGGTAATCTTGTGGTCCCCTGTTATCATAATAGGTTTTATTCCAGCTTTAATACAATCAGCAACAGCTTTTTTAGATTCTTTTCTAGGAGGATCAATCATAGATATAAGTCCTAAGAAAATAAAATCTTTTTCATCTTCTAAATCAATAGAAGTTTTTGATTTTAAAATTTTATATCCAAAAGCTAAAACTCTAAGTCCATTATTTGATAAATCAAAATTTGTTTTTTCAATTAAGCTAATATCTTCAGGAGAGATTTCTTTTATTTTATCTTGAGAAAGTATAAACTTTGTTCTTGTCAAAAGAACATCTAAGGCTCCCTTTGTGATCATTATATTTTCATTATCAATATTACATAAGATACTCATTAATTTTCTATCTGAATCAAATGGAATTTCAGATAATCTAGGATATTTTTTTCTTAAATCAATTTCTTTTAAATTAAATTTCTTTGCAAGATTAGTTAATGCTGTTTCTGTAGGATCTCCGATTTCATTATTAGTACTACTAATGGCATCACTACATAGGCAAGAAAATGTTAATAGTTTATTTTCACTTAAATTTTTAATATCAATAGTTTGATTTGTTTTTAAAGTGCTGTTAGTAAAAATATTTTTAGCAGTCATTTTATTTTGAGTTAATGTTCCTGTTTTATCAGAACAGATTATAGAGACAGATCCAAGTCCTTCAACAGCTTTTAATTTTTTTATAATGGCATTTTCCTTTGACATTTTTTGAGTTCCAATAGCAAGAACAATTGTTACTATAGAACTTAAAGCTTCAGGAATAGCAGCAACAGCTAGTGCAACAGCAAACAATAAAGAATCTAGCATGCTAGTTCCATGATAAATATTAATAGAAAAAACAAAGGCACAAAGGATTAAAATAGCTATTGAAAGATTTCTTCCAAATTTATCCAAAGATACTTGAAGTGGAGTTATTTTTTCTTCTGTTTGTTTTATTAATTTTGCTATTTTACCAATTTCAGTAGACATTCCAATGGAAGTTATTAAAATAGTACCTCTTCCATAAGTTACAAGACTTCCAGAAAAAACCATATTTTTTTGATCCCCAATGGATAAGTTTTCTTCTGTTAAAACAGTATCTATTTTTTCGATACTTTCAGATTCTCCAGTTAGAGAACTTTCATTAACCATTAAAGAAGAACAATTAAGAACTCTTCCATCAGCAGGAACAATATCTCCAGCTTCAAGAATAACAATATCTCCTACTACAACTTCTTTAGATGAAATTTCAAAAATCTCTTTATTTCTAATTACTTTAGCCTTTGGAGAAGAAAGATTCTTTAAGCTTTCTAAAGAAGCCTCAGCTTTTAAATGTTGAACTGTTCCTAAAATTGCATTCATGGTAATAACAACAAAAATAACAATAGAACTTTCAATATTTCCAGTAAATATAGATATAAATCCAGCTATGATTAAAACAATTACTAGAAAATCTTTAAATTGAGAAAGAAAAATGGCAAGAAAACTTTTACTTTCTCTCTTTTCTAGTTCATTAATCCCGTATTTGTTTTTGCTTTCCTTAATTTCAGTTTGAGATAATCCATCTAGAGTGCTATTAAATTCACTTAGAATATTATCTTTTGTTTTTAAAAAATGTTTAGTCATATATCCTCCCTAAAAATAAAAAAAGACTTTTAGTATAGCAAAAAAACTATACTAAAAGTCTCGTTACTTACTTAACATAAGCTTATAGTACCAGATAAAATAATTATCGAGATTGTTGATACTATAATTAAACTACTCCCTTTTATTACAGGTAAATAATATTATATTTTATATAATTTGTCAAACTTATTCTTTGTTATTATTTTCATGGATTTTTTTTAAAAATTCATTTCGAACTTTAAAAATAATAGCAAGTAAAATAAAATAATGAATAAATTTAAATTTTTGCATTATTTCTGGAAAAAAATAATCTCCAATAACTAAAGTTAAAATCCAAATTAAAAGAATTACGATTAATAAAATTACAAATTTAAACCAAATTTTCCAAAAAGTATTATTGCTTTCAGTCATATTTTTCTCCTTAAATAAATAATTATTATTTATTATATACATTTCCCATAAGACCAACTATTTTTTTAGCTTCTGTTAGTTTTTTTCTAGCTATTTCCCTAGCTTTTAAAGCACCTTTTCTAAGAACTTCTTCTACATATTCTGGATTTTTAACAAGTTCTTCTCTTCTTTCACGAGCATCTTTAAAATATTCTAAAATAGCTTCAAGTAATTCTTTTTTAGCATGTCCATAACCATATCCTCCAGCTTTAAATTTATCTCTCATTTCTTGGTACTTTTCTTCAGTTACAAATAATTTATATAATTTAGAAACATTGTTATCAGGATCTTTAGGTTCTTCTAAAGGAGTCGAGTCAGTTACAATGGACATAACTTGTTTTTTAAGAACTTTTTTTGAGGCAAACATATTTATAGTATTACCATAAGATTTACTCATTTTTTGTCCATCTGTTCCTGGAACAATAGCAAGACTATCCATAATTAAAGGTTCAGGAAGTTTAAAGAAATCAACATTATATTGTTGATTAAATTTTGCTGCTAAATCTCTAGTCATTTCAAGATGTTGTTTTTGATCTTTACCAACTGGTACAATATCAGTATCATAAATTAAGATATCTGAAGCCATAAGAATAGGATAAGTAAGAAGTCCAGTATTTGGGAATAATCCTTTGGCAATTTTATCTTTATAAGAATGTCCTCTTTCCATAAGACCAACAGGTGTTATATTAGAAAGAAACCAAGATAATTCAATATGTTCTGGAACATCAGATTGTAAAAATAATGTTGATTTTTCAGGATCAAGACCAATTGCTAAATAATCTAAGATAATGTTTTTAGTACTTTCTCTTAGAACTTCTGGATTAGTAAGAGAAGTAAGAGCATGATAGTCAGCAATAAAATAAAAACCTTCGTATTTTCCTGAGTTTTGATTTTCTATAAATTGTTTCATAGCTCCAAAATAATTTCCAAGATGTAAAGTTCCACTTGGTTGTATTCCTGATAAACTTCTTTGCATAAAATTTCGCTGTTAAAACTATATATTTTAACAACTCCCTCCTTTAAAAAATAAAATTGTTTTTTATAATAAAAAAACCTGTGAATGTATCACAGGGACTAATGTCAATACTTGTAATACAAATTATTTTAGTGCTTATTAAAATAGACTTGTATTAAAAATTACAAATCTTAAAATTAATTATTCCACCAACATAAAATTGTATTAACTAACTTATTCATAATTAACTCCTAAATCTAAATTAAGATAAATAAAGTATATCATGATTTTTTTTTATAATCAAGTTAAAAGTATTGGTTTTAAAAGATTAAAAATATTAAAAAAAGTATGCTATAATTGGTTTATAATGAAAAAGGAAGGAAAATTTATGAGAGCAACAATAAAAGATATTGCTAATTTAGCTGGAGTATCAGGCTCAACTGTTTCAAGAGCTTTAGCTGATGATTCTAGGATTAGTGATAAAACGAAAGAAAAAGTTCAAAAAATAGCAAAGGAATTAAATTATAAACCTAATATAATGGCAAGAGGCTTAGTAAGTAAAAGAAAAGGAATACTTGGAGTTGTTTTGCCTAAAGCAACCATGGAACTTTTTACAAGTCAATTTTTTATAGAAATTATGCAAGGAATAAGCAAAAGGGCAAAGGAAAATAATTATTATATTATGTTTGATTTTTGTAAGAGTGATAAAGAGGAATTTGTAAGTACTAAGAAGTTTGTAGAAAGTGGGTTAGTAGACGGAGTATGTTTATTATCTTCTAGAGATGAGGATCAAAGTTTGGAATTTTTAAAAAGAAAAAAATTTCCCTTTGTAGTTATAGGGGAACCTATGGAAAAAAAAGATACTTTGTGGGTTGATAATAATAATTTAGAGGCAACTTATAATATTGTAAAAAAATATAAAAATGAAAAAGAGTTAATTTTTGTAGGTGGGAGCAAGCATTTAATTGTTACCAAAAATAGAGTAAATGGATTTAAAAAAGCATGCAAAGAATTTCATCTAAAGGGAGAAATTATTTTAGGAAATAATTTCTCAATTGAAGAAGGATATAGATTAGCTAAAAAAATAAAAATAAAAGAAAAATTGGAAAAAATAATAATTTCAGATGATCAATTATTAAAGGGTGTTTTAGAATATTTTGAAGAGGAACACATATCGAATGTTGAAATAATAAGTTTTAATAAATGTGATGTGAAAGAAGTTTGGAAAAAGAAAGTAAAGACAATAGATATTAAGGCGAGTAAACTTGGGAGTAAAGCTATTGAATTACTATTATATGGGATAGAAGAAAATATTAATGAAAAAAATGAAATGATAAATATAGAATTTTAGGGGGATAAAAAAGTTGCGAATGTATATTTGTAACTTTTTTTGTTTTATATATAGACAAGTCAAGGATAAAGTGATACAATAATTATCAAAAGAAGCTATGCAAACGATTGCACAAAAAAATGAAAGAGTTAAGGAGATAAATTATGTGGTGGAAAGAATTAACAGGATATCAAATTTACCCTAGAAGTTTTAAAGACTCTAATGGAGATGGAATAGGAGATTTAGGAGGGGTTATAGAAAAATTAGATTACCTAAAAGAATTAGGGATTGATTTAATTTGGATATGTCCTTTTTATAAAAGTCCTAATGATGATAATGGATATGATATTAGTGATTATCAAGATATTTCCAAAGAATTTGGAAATATGAAAGATGTAGATAAATTATTAGTAGAAACACATAAAAGAGGAATAAAATTAATAATTGATTTAGTTATAAATCATACAAGTGATGAACATCCATGGTTTATTGAATCAAGAGAAAATAAGAATAATCCTAAAAGAGATTGGTATATATGGAAAGAAGGCAAAAAAGGAAAAGAACCAAATAACTGGGAAAGTATATTTAAAGGTTCAGCTTGGGAATTAGATAAAAAAACTAAAGAATATTATTTACATTTATTTTCAAAAAAACAACCAGATTTAAATTGGGAAAATAAAGAAATGAGACAAGCTATTTATAAAATGATTAATTGGTGGCTAGATAAGGGAATCGATGGTTTTAGAGTAGATGCTATTAGTCACATAAAAAAAGAAGATGGATTTCCAGATATGCCTAATCCAAAAAAAGAAAAATATGTAGAATCTTTTGATATGCATATGAATAGACCTGGAATTCAAAAATATTTAAAAGAATTAAAGAAAGAAACTTTTGATAAGTATAATATAGTTACAGTTGGAGAAGCTAACGGAGTAGAAGCAGATAATGCTTCTCAGTGGGTAGGAGAAAAAGATGGAAAATTTAATATGATATTTCAATTTGAGCATTTAAATCTTTGGGATTATGAAAAAGAACTTAAATTTTCTGCTAGAAATTACAAAAGAATTTTAAATAAATGGCAAGTAGCGTTGGATAAAGATGGTTGGAATGCTTTATTCATAGAAAATCATGATATTACAAGAAGTGTATCTAGATGGGGAAATGATAATAAGTATTGGTTAGAATCGGCAAAATCTTTAGGGGTAGCTTATTTTTTACAAAAGGGAACACCTTTTATTTATCAAGGTCAAGAAATAGGAATGACTAATATAAAATTTAAAGATTTGACTGAGGTAAATGATATTAGAAGTAGAAATGAAGCTAGAGAAAAATTAGAATCAGGAATTTCTATGGAAAAGGTTTTAGATTATCTAAATAATACTTCAAGAGATAATTCTAGAACACCTATGCAATGGAATAATAAAAAAAATGCTGGTTTTACAACTGGGAATCCATGGCTTAAAATAAATGAAAATTACAAAGAAATAAATGTTGAAAGTCAAATGAAAGATAAGGATTCAATATATAATTTTTATAAAGATTTAATAGAATTAAGAAAAAATTCAAAAACATTAATTTATGGAAAATTTAATTTAATTTTAAAAAATATAGAAGATGTTTTTGCATATTCTAGAATTTTAGAAGATGAAGAATATTTAATAATTTCTAATTTAAGTGAAAAAATAAAAAAAATAAAGATAAAAGAATATGAGGATAAAGATAAAGAATTGTTAGTAAGTAATTATAAGGAATCAGACCATTTTTTAGAAAGAATGGTATTAAAACCTTATGAATGTCTTGTATATAAAATAAATAGAAAAAATAAATAAAAGAAGGGGAGAATAGTATGAGTAGAAAAAGTTTAGTGTCTTTTGATTTTTGGCAAAAATTTGGTAAAGCGTTAATAGTTGTTATTGCAGTAATGCCAGCAGCTGGTTTAATGATTTCTATAGGAAAGTTACTAGGGACTACTTCAATTGGAATAGCAGGAAGAATAATGGAAGATATGGGGTGGGCAATAATTGTTAATTTAAACATTTTATTTGCTGCTGCCATAGGAGGTTCTTGGGCTAAAGAAAAAGCTGGAGGAGCTTTTGCAGGGGTTTTATCTTTCATATTAATTAATAGAATAACAGGAGCTATATTTGGAATAAATAATTCAATGTTACATAGTGCAACTGCAACAGTTCACTCAATAACAGGTCAAGAATTATTAGTTAAGAATTATTTTACAACAATATTAGGAGCTCCAGCTTTAAATATGGGAGTTTTCGTAGGGATATTAGCAGGATTTTTAGGAGCAGTTTTATTTAATAAATATCATTCTTTTGATAAATTACCTAAATCTTTAGCTTTCTTCAATGGTAAAAGATTTGTACCATTTGTAGTAATATTTGGATCTTTAATAACTGCACTTATTTTATCTGTCATTTGGCCATTTATCCAATGGGCATTAAATAGTTTTGGTCAATGGATAGCTACTTCAAGAAATACAGCACCAGTAGTTGCACCTTTTGTATATGGAGCTTTAGAAAGATTGTTATTACCATTTGGTCTTCACCATATGATAACAATACCAATGAATTATACAGAGTTAGGTGGAACTTATACAGTGTTGACAGGAACAGCAGTAGGAAGTGTTATAGCAGGACAAGATCCTATTTGGCTTGCATGGATAACTGATTTAAATAATTTAAAGGCTTCTGGAGATATGGCAGGTTATCAAAATTTATTAAACACAGTTGTTCCTGCTAGATTTAAAGCAGGACAAGTAGTATTATCATTTGCTTCTCTAATGGGAGTAGGGCTTGCAATGTTAAGAAATGTAGATAAAGATAAAAAGAAAAAGTATGAGACAGTATTTATTTCAGCTATGTTAGCAGTATTTTTAACAGGGGTAACAGAACCGATTGAATTTATGTTTATGTTTGTAGCTCCAATTTTATATGTTGTTTATGCTCTTCTTACAGGAATGACATTTGCTATAGCAGATATAATACATTTAAGAGTTCATGCTTTTGGATCTTTAGAGTTAGCTTCTCGTCTTCCTTTAATGGTTAGAGCAGGATTAGTTGGGGATATAATTAATTTCCTTATTGTTTCAGTAGTAGCATTTTTCGTTAATTATCTATTATTTAGCTTTATAATTAAGAAATTTGACTTACCAACTCCAGGAAGAAAAGGAAATTATATAGAAGATGAAACAGAAGATGAAAAAGAAAAAATAAAAACTTCTATCAAAGCAGAGTCTGAAGATGAAAAAATTCCAGTTAGAATAATAGATCTTTTAGGTGGAAGAGAAAATATTTTAGATGTAGATGCTTGTATGACAAGATTAAGAGTTACTGTTAGAAAAGCTGAAGATGTTCAAGATAAATCAGAATGGAAAAAAACAGGAAGTTTAGGATTGATAGTTAAAGATCAAGGAGTTCAAGCAATATATGGACCTAAAGCAGATATATTAAAATCTAAAATTATAGATATTTTAGGGAGATAAAGATGAAATTAATGACTTTAAATTGTCATTCATGGCAAGAAGAGAATCAAAAAGAAAAAATAAAATATTTAGCAAAAGTGATTGTAAAAGAAAAATATGATGTAATTGCTTTACAAGAAGTAAGCCAGTTAAAATCCTCAAATAAAATAAAAGGAAACATAAAAGAAGATAATTTTATTTATCTTCTTTTATGGGAACTTGAAAAGTTAAATGAGAAATATGATTATAGATGGGAATTTAATCATATTGGATATGATATTTATGAAGAAGGAATAGGAATTTTATTTAAAGGAAATATTAAAGAGAAATATGGAGATTTTATAGGGAAAACAAAAGACACTAATTTCTGGAAAACAAGAAAATTTGCAATGGTTTCTCTTGAAATAAATAACGAAATAATAGATTTTTATTCTTGTCATATGGGCTGGTGGCAGGATGAAGAAAATTCTTTTGAAGAACAAGTGGAAGATTTATTGAAAATTGCAAGAAGTAGAGGAAATAGATATTTTTTAATGGGAGATTTTAATAATGATGCTAACATAAAGCAAGAGGGCTATGATTATTTAATTTCTAAAGGATTAATTGATACTTTTGAAATATCAAAAAAGAAAGATTCTGGGACAACTGTTAGAGGAGTTATTGCAGGATGGGAAGATAGAAGTTCAGCTGATAAAAGAATAGATTTAATATTAACTAATGAAGCGTGTTCAGTGAAAGAAAGTGTAGTTGTGTTTAATGAAAAAAATTATGAGATAATATCAGATCATTTTGGAGTATCAATAGAGGTTAATTAAAAAAGTTAAAGATTCATTAAAAATTAAAGGTAATTTATTTGCTAAAGAAGAAATTATAACCTATAATTTAATTAGAGATTATAAGAAGGAATTAAGGAGGCTTGTGTGAAATATATAGCAGGAGTTGATATAGGAGGAACAAATACAAAGATAGGATTAGTTAATGAAAAAGGAAACTTAGAAATAACAAAATCAATAAAAACTCTTTCAGAAGAGGGAGTATATAGAACTATGGAAAGAATTTGGGGAACTATAGAAGAACTTTTAAAAGAAAAAAATCTAGGAAAAGAAGATATAAAAGGGGTTGGAATGGGAATTCCTGGTCCTGTAAAAAATGAAGAAATAGTTGGATTTTTTGCAAATTTTCCTTGGGAAAGAAATTTAAATATTTCTAAAATTTTTGAAGGAATAAGTGGAAAAAAAACTAAGTTAAATAATGATGTAAATGTAATAGCTTTAGGAGAAGCTGTTTACGGAGCTGGAAAAGGATCTACTTCTAGTGTAACTGTTGCTTTGGGAACAGGAATAGGTGGAGGAATTTTTGTAAACGGGAAAATAATTTCTGGATTCAGTGGAGCAGGAGGAGAAATAGGACATCTAAAGATAGTAAAAGATGGTAAATTATGTGGTTGTGGTCAAAAAGGATGTTTTGAAGCCTATGCTTCTGCAACAGGAATAGAAAGAGAAGCTATTTCAAGATTAATGGTGAATAAAAAAAATATGCTATATAAAAAGATTGAAGGGAATTTAGATAATTTAGAAGCAAAAGAAGTATTTGATTGTGCTAAATTAGGGGATGAATTTTCAATAAGTATAGTTGATTATGAAGCTGAATATCTTGCAATGGGTATAGGTAATATTTTAAACATAATAAATCCAGAAAAGATAATATTAGGTGGAGGAGTAGCTTTAGCAGGGGATATTCTTTTAAGCAGAGTTAAAGAAAGATTGGCTAAATATGCTATGCCTGTAACTTTAGAAGAAGAATTTGAAATAGTTTTAGGAAATTTAGGAAATAATGCAGGGATACTTGGAGCTGCAGCATTGATAAAATAAAAAATAAAATATATTTAAGGCTGCAGACTTTTTGTCTGCAGTTTTTTATTGATAAGATTTAATTATTATCTAATAGTAAATGATTATTTTATTTTATTTATATCTGGTGTTATAATTTTTTATAAAATAAAATTATAAAAGGAGATATAAAATGAAAGAAAAATTAAAAGGGTTTTATTTATGTTTATTAATAGCAGTTCCATCATGGATATTAGGAAAAATGTTTCCAATAATAGGAGGACCTGTAATTTCAATAATATTAGGAATGATAGTTGCTAATTTTATTAAAGATAAAGCTAGTTATGCTGCAGGAATAAAATTTACTTCTAAGAAAATTTTACAGTATGCAGTAATATTATTAGGGTTTGGATTAAATTTATCTATTATTTTAGAAACTGGAAAGCAATCTCTCCCTATAATTATATCAACTATCTCAATATCATTATTAATTTCTTATGTATTACATAAGACTATGAATATTCCCGCTAAAATATCAACATTAGTAGGGGTAGGATCAAGTATATGTGGTGGTTCAGCCATTGCAGCAACTGCTCCAGTAATAGATGCTGATGATAGTGAAGTAGCTCAAGCTATATCAGTTATATTCTTTTTTAATGTTATAGCAGCAATATTATTTCCTAATTTAGGATCATTATTAGGATTTAGTCATTTAAATGGAGAAGCTTTTGGGATTTTCGCAGGAACAGCTATAAATGATACTTCTTCTGTTACTGCAGCAGCGTCAACATGGGATAGTATGTATGCTTTAGGAAGTTCAACTTTGGATAAAGCAGTGACTGTAAAATTAACAAGGACATTAGCAATAATACCTATAACTGTATGTTTAGGATTTATTAGAACACAAAAAGAAAAAGGAAAGGGTAAAAAAATAAAATGGTTAGAAGTTTTTCCAATGTTTATAATATATTTTGTGATAGCGTCAATAATAACAACTGTATGTGAAAAAATGGGAGTTTCATCTACTGTATTTCTTCCTATAAAAGCTTTAAGCAAATTTTTTATTGTACTTGCAATGGGAGCTATAGGATTGAATACAAATATAGTGAAACTTATAAAAACAGGTGGAAAACCAATTCTTATGGGATTATGTTGCTGGATAGGAATAACAGGAGTAAGTTTAGTTATGCAACATGTATTAGGAGTTTGGTAAAATAAAGATTCAATTTTTATGAATATTTTAGCAATAAAGATTATTGAAAATAAGTTTATTAAATGAAATTTTAAGAATATTTGGTATAATATATTGAGGGATGGACAAAAGTATTTATTTAATATAGAATTTGAAGTATAAAACCAAATATTAGGAGAGTAGTTTATGAATATAAAAAAGATATTTTCAGAAGTAGAATATAAGGTATTACAATGTGTAAATAAAGAAATTTTATCGAAAAATATAGAATATGATTCAAGAAAAATAAATGAAGGAGATATATTTGTTGCTTTAGAAGGAAGCATTGTAGATGGGCATGACTATATAGAAAAAGCAATAGAATTAGGAGCTAAAACAATAATAGTTTCAAAAGAAGTTCCTATGAAGGAGAATATAAATTATTTTTTAGTTGATAATTTAAGAACAAAGTTACCTTTTATAGCTTCAAATTTTTATGATTATCCTCAAGATAAATTAAAGATAATAGGTGTAACAGGAACCAATGGAAAAACAACAACAACTTATATATTAGAAACTATGTTAGGAGAAAAAAACATAGCAAGAATAGGAACAGTTGAATATAAGATAGGAGAAGAAGTTATAGAGGCTCCTAATACTACTCCAGAATCATTAGACTTAGTTAAATTTTGTAAAAAAGCAGTAGAAAAAAATATAAAATATTTAATCATGGAAGTTAGTTCTCATGGATTGAGTATTGGTAGAGTTGATATGCTTAAATTTGATGTTGGAATATTTACTAATTTAACTCCAGAACATTTAGACTATCATAAAACTATGGAAAATTATTATTTAGCAAAAAGAAAAATGTTTGATTTATTAAAAAATAAAAATAATTCAGTAATTAATGGTGACGATGAGTATGGAGTTAAATATTTAGGTTATACAAAGGGTATTTCTTATGGATTAAAAAATTCAGATATTACAGGAAATATTAAAAAAATCTCAAGACATGGACAAGAAGTTAGTATAAATATACTTGGAAATCATTATGATGTAACTTTAAATATATTAGGAAGGTATAATCTTTATAATTTACTTGGAGCTATAGGAGGAGCAAAATTATTAGGACTATCAGATGAGGAAATAATAGATAAAATTCATAAAATTAAAGGTGCCCCAGGAAGATTTGAAAATGTAAAAATTGATGCAGACTTTACAGCAATAGTTGATTATGCTCATACTGGAGATGCTCTTGAAAATATTTTAAAGAGTATTAATGAGTTTAAACTAAATAAAGTGATAACTGTTTTTGGTTGTGGAGGGGATAGAGATAAAACTAAAAGACCAATAATGGGGGAAATAGCAGAAAATAATAGTGATATAATAGTAGTAACTTCAGATAATCCAAGAACTGAAAAACCAGAAGAAATAGTAAAAGATATTATTACTGGATTAAAAAAAGATAATCATATTATTGAAGTTGATAGAGAAAAAGCTATCTTTAAAGCAGTAGAAATAGCAAAAAAAGATGATATAATCTTAGTAGCAGGAAAAGGACATGAAGATTATCAAATATTAGGAAGAAGTAAAATACATTTTGATGATAGAGAAAAAATAATAAAGGCAGTAGAAATTTTGAAAAAATAAATTATATTTGACTTATATGAAAATTAATTTATAATATTTAAGTAAGAGAATAGTTTAATTAATTATTGATATGAAAGGAAAAATATGATAAATAAATTAGAAAAAACAAGAGAGATACAAGTTAAAGATTTTAAAATAGGGGGAAAGCAAAGGTTTACACTTATTGCAGGTCCTTGTGCTATAGAAAATGAAGAAATGTCATTGATGGTAGCAAAAAAAATAAAAGAAATTTGTGATAAATTAGGAATAAATTATGTTTTCAAATCTTCTTTTGATAAGGCGAATCGTTCCTCAATTCATTCTTATAGAGGAGTAGGATTAGAAGAGGGGCTTAGAATATTAAAAAAAGTAAAAACTGAAGTAGGAGTTCCTGTAATAACTGATATACATGAACCTTGGCAATGTGAAGAAGTTGCTAAAGTGGTTGATATGCTTCAAATTCCAGCTTTTTTATGTAGGCAAACAGATTTAATAGTAGCTGCAGGGAAAACAGGATTACCAGTTAATGTGAAAAAAGGTCAATTTTTAGCTCCTTGGGATATGAAAAATGTTGTCACTAAAATGGATGAAATAGGAAATCAAAAATTATTATTAACAGAAAGAGGAAATGTTTTTGGATACAATAATTTTGTAGTAGATATGAGAGGACTTTTAGAAATGAGGAAATTAGGAGTTCCAGTAGTTTTTGATGCTACTCATTCAGTGCAAATACCAGGAGGGCTTTCAAGTTGCTCTGGTGGAAATAGAGACTATGTATTTCCTTTGATGAAGGCAGCTCTATCAATAGGAGTAGATGCAATATTTGCAGAAGTTCATCCTGATCCAGATAAAGCTCCATGTGATGGTCCAAATATGCTTTATTTAGATGATTTAGAAGAGGTGTTGAACATAGCTATCAAATTAGATGATATAGCAAAAGAATTATAAATTGAAAAGTTCACATCATGATAATGATGTGAACTTTTTTTATTTTCTGTAAGTAATAAGATAAAGAACTGGGAAAATAAACAATGTTAGTATTGTAGAAGCGAATAATCCAAATATTATTGTAGCTGCCATATCTCCGTATAAAGGATCTCTAAGAAGAGGAATCATCCCAAATATAGTAGTTACAGCTGCAAGACCTACAGCACGAATTCTACTTACTGAAGAATCAATAACAGCTATCTCTGGTTCTTTTTTTAGACCATTTATTTGGAAATTAATTTCATCCATAAGAACAACAATATTTTTAATCATTATTCCAGATAAAGCTATTAATCCGACGGCGGACATAAATCCAAATGATTTTCCTGTTATCAATAAGCCAGGAGCAATTCCTATTAAGGCAAGAGGAATCATTAAAAATATAAGACCTGCTATTTTTACACTTGCAAAAAGTAATACACAAATGGTAAACATTATGACTACAGGGAAAGGAACAGAATTAACTAGAGCCTTTGTATTTTTCATTTGTTCGAAGAAAAGTCCTCCCCAATGTGCAGAATAGTCTTTAGGTAAAGTTATATTTTCAATATCTTTTTTCATTAGATTTCTAATTTTATCAGGATTTGTTCCAATAGGAACGTCGCATTGAACTTTAATGGTTCTAATTCTATTTTTTCTCCATATTTGATTGTTTTCAAATTCTAAACGAGAGTTTTTAATAATTGATCCTAGAGGTTGAGCTTTTCCAATTAATCCCCAAATAGGAGTCTTTTCTATATTTGAAAGTTCTCCATATTGCTTTTCTTTAAGTACAACCGCCTTAAGAGAATCTTCATCTTTTATTTTTCCAATAGGCATTCCATTTGAACTTCTTATTAATGAAGTAGTGACATCAAAGGGAGTGATTGCTACTTTTTTAGCATTTATTTGAGAAAAATCACCTTTCCAAGTTAAGACTTTATTTCTCCAATTAGTTCTAACATTTAATGCTCCAGGAGTATTTTTCATAATTGTTATAGCTTTTTGTGAAAGATCTCTTAAAATTTTAGGATCTGGTCCAGAAAATTCATATTCAATAGGATATTCTACAGCAGTTCCATTTGGATATTTTTTAATACTTACCATTACTCCAGGTAAATTTTTATTGGAAAAATTAAGGATACTGCTAGCTATTTTGTCTAATTCTTTTAATTTTTTAATACTTACTATAAGTTCTCCAAATGAAGAATTAGGAGCTTCAGGAATAGTAGATACATAATATCTTGCAGGAGATGCTCCAATAGTTGCAGTAACATTTTTAATTCTTTTATCTTCCATTAAAAAATTATTTAATTTTAAACTAGCATCTTCAATTACTTTTATTTTAGTTCCTTCAGGGCACCATAGGTTAACAGTAAATCCTTTTTTATTTGAATCAGGGAAAAAAGATTTAGGAATAAAAGCTAGTAAAAATATAGAAAATAAAAGACTACAGAAGACAATAGTTATTGTAATTTTTTTATACTTTATTAATAATTCTAATGTTTTTCGTGCTTTATCATAGAATTTTATTTCTTTTTTTGAAGGTTTTTTTAAATCTTTTTTCGTTAAGAAAACTTTACAATAAGCTGGAGTTTGAGTTAAGCAAAGAGCCCAACTTAAAATCAAAGAAATTCCAATTACCCAGAAACAAGATCCAACATATTCTCCCATATAAGTAGGCATTAGATAAGCTGGTAAAAATGCTAGTACTGCAATTAAGGTAGCTCCCAAAAGAGGAATCGCAGGTTTTTTGGTTGCATTTTCTAGGGATACTTCAATACCTAAATTTTTATTTAAGTTAACAAGAGTATTATCAACAATGACAATGGAATTATCAACAAGCATTCCCATGGCAATGATAAAAGATCCTAAGGATACTCTTTGCAAATCTATTTTCATGAATAGCATTGCTATTAGAGTTCCAAGAATAGAAAGGATAAGTCCACTTCCTATAATAAAACCACTCTTCAGTCCCATTGTTAAAAGTAATACTCCAACAACAGTGAAAATAGAAATAAGTAAATTTATTACAAAAATGTTAATGGAAGAACTAACTAAATCAGGTTGATAATAAATTTTTTCAACACTAATACCTAAAGGAAGTTTCTCTTTTAAATAATCTATTTTAGCATCAATTTCCTTTCCAGTATTAACAATGTTGGTTCCCACTAATGGAGACAAAGAAATTCCCATGGATTTTTTACCGTTATAATACATTTTTTCTTTCATAGGATAAGAATATCCTTTTTTTATAGTTGCAATATCTCCTAGTCTAATTATTTCAGAATTTCCATTTGGAAGTTTTCCAGAAAAAATTATTAAATTTTTTAATTTTTCCATGGTTTTGATTTCATTATTAAATTTTAAATTAACTATTAAATTTCCATAATCTATATTTCCTCCTCCAGTAATTAAATTTTGAGAAAATAAAGACATTGCAATTGCTTTTGTACTGATACCCATGGAATTTATTTTATTTCTATCAATTAATATTTCCACGTTTTCTTTAGGATTTCCGAAAATAGATGTTTTTGAAACTCCAGGGATAGATTGAAGCTCTTTTTCAATATATTTAGTATATTTAGAAAGCTCAGAATAAGAGTAGCCATCACTAGTTACAGCAAGAAACATTCCATAAACATCTCCGTAATCATCTAAAACAATGGAAGGGATAACTCCTTGAGGGAGGTTTATCTGTGCATCATTAATTTTTTTTCTAACATTATCCCAATATTGTGGTAGCTCTTTACTTTTAACGGATTCTTTTAGTTTTATCTTAACTTGAGAGTAACCATTTTTAGAAACACTTTCAGTAAATTCAATATTTGGAATTTTTTGAAGAGCTTGTTCTATTTTATCAGTAACAAAAAGTTCTGTATCATGTTGGGAAGCTCCAGGATATAAAGTAACAACTAAAGCTTCTTTTATTTTAAATTCAGGATCTTCTAATTTCCCAAGCTTAAAGTATGAAAAAAGACCTCCAATTATAAGTAAGGCTACTATAAAACGGATAACTATTGTGTTTTTAATTGAGTAATCAATAATTTTCATAATATCCTCCTATAAAATTTTTCCTACATTAGTTTTTGAAAAAGTTTTTAAAACTTTAACCTTTTCATTATTTGAAAGTTGATGAACTCCTCTAGTAACAATTTTATCCTTTGGTTTAAGTCCAGAGACCAAAATTAAGTTATTATCTAAAGGTCTTATAAGCTTTATTTCTTTTAAAGTAACTACTCCATTATCATAAATCCATACATTAGGAGTATTATTTTTTTCAAAAATAGCTTCAATGGGAATAGTAATTCCTACTTTGTTATTTTTTTCTAAATATATTTTAACTGTACCATTTATATCACTAGGAATAGAAGTGTTTTCATCTTTAGTTTTAAATACTAAAGGATAGGAAAGGTTTCCAAAGCTCTTAATTTTACTAGCTGTTTCAAGAATAAGTGGATAATTGTTAGATTTATAGATAAAGGTAGAACTTTTTAAAGTGTTTAATTTATTTAAATCTTCTTCAGTTATATTTATTCTGATTTTACTTTTTTCAATTGAAGCAAGTGAAAAAACAGGTATTCCAGGAGCTGCAATTCCTCCTTCTCCAATAAATTTTTTAGTAATATATCCAGAAAAAGGAGCTTTTAAATCAGCATCAATAATATGGTTTTTACAGTTTTCAACAGCTTGTTTAGAAGCTTGATAATTAGCTAGAGCAGCTAAGCTTGCGGAGCTAGTAGATTTTTTTTGCGCTAGTGCTTCTTCATATGTTTTTTTAGGAAGAGATTTATTATTATATAATTTTTCTACTCTTTTAAATTGAGAATCACTGTTTTTAGCAATGGCAAGAGAGGCTTCATAGACATTTCTAGTAGCAATAGATTTATTTTCAAATGCTTTTAAGTTTAAAAGATAATCTCTTTTATCCATAGAAGCGATAATTTCTCCTTTTTTTACAAAACTTCCAATTTCAACATTTATTTTAAGAATAGGCCCGGGAATTTTAAATGCTAAATTTGCTTCTTTAGAAGGAATAGTAATTCCTGGATAAGTTAAAATTATATTTTTTTCATTTTCTTGTACTTGAAATATTTCAACAGGTGGAATAAATTCTTCTTTATGTTTATTGAAACATCCAATAAACAGGATACTTGTAAAAAAAACAATTAATATTTTTTTCATAATAATTACTCTCCTTTAATTGTAGGGGATATTCCCATGGTAATATTTAAACTGCTTAAGGCAAGGTTGTAGTTGAATTCTAATTTTTTAACATTAGTTAAACTTTTATTATAAGAAGCGAGTGAATTGAAATATTGTTCTTCGCTAATCATTCCTACAGATAATTCAGCCTTAGCTTGTTTTAATTTTCCTTTTTCTGCTTTAAGATTTAAATTCGAAATATCTAAAAGATCATTAATTTTATTTAAATTATAATAAGCATTAGCTGTTTCAATAATAGTTTTCATAAATTCTTTTTCAAGCTTTAAATTAGCAATTTTTTCTTTTCTAATAGCTTTTTTATATTCATTTATGTTTTTAAAGCCATTAAATAAACTAATGACACCACTAACATTAGCATTAAGGAAGTCAGGATCAGATAATAATTTATTTGAATTATTTACATAATTCCCTCCTAGAATAATTTTTGGTAAAAAATTAGAAATAGCAATTTTTTTAATATTATTATTAACCTCAACATTGAGATTATTAATTTTTAAAATTTCATTATTTCCAATAGAGTTTAGAATACATTTTTCTAAATTTGGAAAAGACCTTTTTTTAAATTTAAAAGAGTCTAATTTTATATCATTCATTGGATTTAGGTTTAAAGATTTTAATAAGTTCATTTTAGCTAATCTTAAATTTCTTTCATTTTCTTTTAAATTATATTTTTTATATTTTAGAAGAACTAATGCCTTTTCATATTCCCAAGGCATAATTCCTTCAACTTTTAATGAAAGTGCAGCCCTTTTTTTAGTTTCTTCAATTGATTTAATCTCATCTTTTAGATAATTTTCTTGAGATTCTAAAGTCAGAATATAAAAATATTGAGAAGTGATTTTAAGATCAATCATTTTTTTTGTTAAGTTTTCTACTAGTTTAGATATATCTTCACCTTTTTTTCTAGCTGAGTATAAATACCAGTAACTAGGTACAAAAATAGGAACTTGAGCACTAACGCCATAAGTGTAAGAACTTTTTTCAATTAAGGTAGATGACATTATTTTTTGAGAAGCAAATTGACTACCTATAGCGGAACTTCCCATAGCTGAGAAAGCTTGACCCAGAGCTCCAGTTAAGGGGCTTATATCTAAATCAACATTAACATCATCATTGAGTCTAGAATAATTACCAACTAAGTTAATAGATGGTAGGAAGTTTCCAAATGCAATATTTTTATCTAGTGTTGATATTTCTCGTTCAAGTTCTTTAATTTTTAAAGTTAAATTCCGTTCTTTTGCAATTTCTAAAGTTTCTTTTAGGGATAAAGTTTTGCCATATTTATTTAATGAATTAACTTTAGTTAAATTTTCTATTTTTTCATTAGGAGAAAGCTTAGTATTAGAACAACTAAAATTTAAGAAACTTATAAAAAGTAAAAAGGATATTTTTAATTTCATGGGACCCCCTATTTAAATAATGTAATAATTATTGCTTGCCATACTGAAGGATAATTAATATTAAGATTGTAAATACAACTACATTCAATACCCAAGAGATTATTGAAAATTAATTCAGTATTTAATTTTAAATTAAAATCATTTTTAAAGATATTAAGTTCTAATCCGTGTTTTAAAATATTTTCAATCCAATTTTTAGTTATTTTGGTTAATTTGTTTTTTTTACTTTCTAGGAAAGGAATACGATTAGACTGAATATATAGTTCTGTAAAAACAAGCTGAGAATCTTTATTCATATGAAATCTATTTATATATCTTTCTACTAGAGTTATTAAAAAAAGCTTATAATTTTCTTTGTCGTTAATCTCTTTACAAGTATTAATATCATTATTGAAGTCAGAAACTATGTTATTTATTATGTGATCTGATAATTCAAATAGAATATCATTTTTAGAATTAAAATAATAATATATAGAAGGTTTTTGAATCCCTACATCCTTGCAAATATTAGATATAGATGTTTTTTCAAAACCTTTTTGAGAAATTAATTTATAAGCAGAATTTAATATTTTTTCTTTAGTTGACATAAGCCCTCCTTTGTAATTTATATACCTATCGTTCGGTAAAAATATACCACTTGTTTTTTAATTTGTCAATAGATAATAAAAATCTATAATTTTAAAGTGGATTATGAGATAATCTATTAGAAAGCAAAGGAGGAAAAATGAAAAAAGAGATAATTTTACTAGGGGATAGTATTATGGCTTGGAATAAATTTAATAATTTTAAAAATTATGCAGAACCTGGATTTACGACATTAGATCTTTTGTGGAAACTTCAAAAGAATAATGATATAATTGGAGACGTTGCAATTTTAATGATTGGAGTAAATGATATTTTATTAGATTGCAGTTTTCAAATGGTGGGAGAAAATATAGAGAAAATTTTAAAGTTATTAAAAAAAAGATTTAAAAAAATAGTATTAATCTCTATACTGCCTACTTCAGATAAAATAAAAAATAATAATATTTTAATAGTTAATAAAAATTTAAAAAATATTCAAGGGATATTCTTTTTAGATGCATATGATTTATTTTTAGGGGACTCTACCAAAATAGATAATAAATTTACAGGGGATGGGATACATTTAAATGATTATGCTTATAAAATATTAAACAAAAAAATAGAGGAGGCTTTACAATGATAATTTGTCCAAAATGTAAAGAAAAATTATCTAAAGAAAACAAAACTTATAAATGTATAAATAATCATTCCTTTGATATAGCGAAGTCAGGATATGTTAATTTATTATTAGATAATCAAAAAAATAGTAAAAATCCTGGTGATGACAAAGATATGATAAAAAGTAGAAAATTCTTTTTAGAAAAAGGGTATTATAAGGATATTTCAGATAAATTAAACGAAATTATAGAAAATAATATAGAAGTAAAAGAGAAAACTTTTATTTTAGATATTGGTTGTGGAGAAGGATATTATACAGGAAATTTAAAAGAATATTTAGATTCTAGAAGTAAAGAAAGTGAACTATTAGGTATAGATATATCAAAACAAGCAATACTTGAAGCTTCTAAAAAGTATAAAAAAATAGATTGGGTTATAGCTAGTGCTTTAAATATACCTGTTATGGAAGAAACTTATGATTTTGTAATTTGTATGTTTTCTAAAATTATTCCAAGTGAAAAGAAAAGAGTATTAAAAGATAAAGGGAAAGTAATAATAGTATCTACTGGAGAAAATCATTTACAAGAAATAAAAGAAGTTGTTTATGAGAAGGTAAAAAAAGATTATTATTCTCCAATGGAAGACATGAAAGAGTTTAAACATGTAGAAACAATAAATGTTAAAAGTAAAATTAATATTAGCGAAAAAGAAAATATAGAAAATCTTTTTAATATGACACCTTACAGATGGAGAAGTCCTAAGGAAGGGGTAAAAAAATTATTTGAACTTGATTCAATGGAAGTAACAATTGATGTTAATTTTGATGTTTTTGAAAAAAATTAATCTTTACAATTTTGGTAAAATAAATTACAATGAAATAAAGAAAAAATAGAAGAGATTAGTTCATTATAATAGAGGAGCCTAAGGCCGATGGTGTAGAATCTATATAATTTTGAATTAAATATCACGAAGCTGCCATAGTGATATACTTAATCTTAGAGTTCTCAAAGGCATACTGGTGTATGCCTTTTTTTATTGGCAAGTAAATTAAATGTGGAGGAGTTATGTCAATTTTTAAATTTTTATTCTATTCAATTTTAGGAATAGTTGCATTTTTAGCACCTATAAAAATAGGTGGGGAATCTTCAATATTAATGGGGCATATAAAGTCTATAGTTATAGACGGATATATGGATCAAATAAAATATTTAGTTATTTTAGTATCTTTAGTTACAATAATAGGGACAGTGATAGGATTTATAAAAAAAGATTTTAAAAATAAAATCTTAAATGAATTTTTTATTTGTGGACCAATTAATGGGATAGTAAGAATAGGTGGAAGCATATTTTTTTTAATGGTTCATTATGGTATAGGTCCAGCTTATATATTAGATGAAAATACAGGTGGATTAATGGCAGGAGATTTAATTCCTTCGTTAATGGTAACTTTTTGTGTTGGAGTTATGTTAATGCCGTTATTAACTTCTTTTGGATTAGTTGAATTTGTAGGAGTTTTAATAGCACCTTTTATGAGAAAAATATTTAAAGTTCCAGGATATGCAGCTATTGATGCAATAGCTTCTTTTTTAGGAGATGGAACAATTGGAATAGTTGTAACAGATCAACAATATCAAAGGGGATATTATACTCAAAAAGAAGCTGCCATAATAGCGACTTCATTTTCAATAGTTGGGATTTCATTTGCAGCAGTTGTAGCTGATTTCTTAGGATTTTCAAAAATATTTATGATATTTTATGGAACAATAGCTATTTCCACAGTTATAGCAGGAGTAATAATGGCAAGATTGCCTTTTAAAAAGTTTAAAAATGAATATTATCAAGGGAAAGATATTGGTGGAGAAGAAGCGAGTGTTTCTTTTTTAGTAGCAGTGAAAAAAGCAGCAGCAGCAGCGGAGAAATCAAAAGTTTTAGAAGTTTTTCTAGACTCAATAAAAAAAGTTGGAGTTTTATATATAACCTTTATACCAGTGATAATGTTTATGGGAACAGTAGGTCTTACTTTAGCAGAGCATACTAATGTTTTTGGAATTATATCAATGCCTTTAGTTCCGTTATTTAGACTATTAGGATTCCCATTAGAAATTGCAAAAAGTATGGCACCAACAATGATAATTGGATTTGCAGATATGTATCTTCCAGCACTATTAATTGAAAGTGTTCCTAGTGAGATGGTTAGATTTATAGTTGGGACTTTATCTTTTGCTCAGTTGATATTTTTAAGTGAAACTGGAATGATTTTAGTGGCATCAAAAATAGGATTTAATTTTGTGGATGCTCTAAAGGTATTTGTAATAAGAACAATATTAACATTCCCAATAATATTTATAATAGCAAAAATATTATTTTCTATGGGGATATTAGCAAATTAAGAGATTAAATTAAAAATGTAAAAAGAGGATTGAAAATATATTCAATCCTCTTTTAATATAAAGTTTTATTTTATTCTTATAATTTAAATAGTAAATCTTCGTAAACAGGGAAAGGCCAAGTATTTTTTTCACAAATTAATTCAAGAGCATCAGCCCAGCTAACTAGGTGATTGATTCTAGGAATTATATCTGTATGATAGAATTTAGCTCTTTCATATTGATCTTTTATATTTATTACAGTTTCAAATTCTTTTTCAAGTTCAGCTAAAGAGTCTCTTAAATGAACTTTAGCATTTAAAACTTTAATAACATGTTTTCTATCTCCTTCAATTAACTCATTATTTTCTGTTCCAATTACATCTTTGATATTTTTAATAGCAGTAGAAAGATTACTTAAATGCTTCATAACAGCAGGATAAATTTCATTTCTAGCCATTCTAATAGCAGTTGAAGTTTCTATATGTAATTGCTTGTTATATCTTTCAGTATAAACTACGAATATAGATTTTAATTCTTCAGCGCTTAAAACACCAGTTCTTTCAAAAAGTTCAATAGTTTCTTTTTTGATATAAGTAGGAAGAGCTTCTACAGTACAAGATAAGTTAGGTAGACCTCTTTTTTCAGCTTCTGTAACCCAAGCTTCATCATATCCATTACCATTGAAGATAATTCTTTTGTGTTTATTGTATCTTTCTTTTATTAAAGTTATAATCGCTTTATTTAAATCTTTTTTATCTTCAACTTTTTCTAAAATATTAGCATATTCTCTTAAAACATCTGCAACTATTGTATTTATCATAGTGGTAGGAGTTGCTGGAGATGCGCTTGAACCAGGCATTCTATATTCGAATTTATTTCCAGTAAATGCGAAAGGAGAAGTTCTATTTCTGTCAGAAATATCCTTAGGTATTTTAGGGAAATTATAAGCTCCTAATTCAATAGAAAGATGTTCACTGTTTGTTGTATCGATTTTTCCAATATTTTCTAGGAAATTTTGTAAAGGTTCTCCTAAAAATATAGAGATAATAGCAGGAGGAGCTTCAGATCCACCTAATCTAAGATCATTTCCTGCAGTTGCAGTAGCAACTCTTAAAATATCTGCATGTTTATCAACAGCTTCAACTACAGCAGTTGTAAATACTAGGAATTGAAGATTATCCTTAGACATATCTCCAGGATCAAATAAGTTTTCACCTAAATCGGTAGCTAAAGACCAGTTACAATGTTTTCCAGATCCATTAACTTTAGAAAATGGTTTTTCATGTAAAAGGGCAGCTAAATTATGTCTAGTAGCAACTTTTTTTATAATATCCATTGAAAGTTGATTTTGATCTGCTGCGATATTAGCAGAAGCAAACATTATAGCTAATTCAAATTGATTTGGAGCAACTTCGTTATGTTTTGTTTTAGCCATTACTCCAAGTTTCCATAATTCAGAGTCAAGCTCAGCCATAAATACTTCAACTTTTTCTTTTAAAGTACCATAATAATGGTCATTAAGTTCTTGACCTTTTGGTGGAAGTGAACCAAAGATTGCTCTTCCTCCAAGCATAAGATCTTGTCTTTTTTCCCAGAATTCCTTTTCAATAAGGAAATATTCCTGTTCTACTCCAAGAGTAACATCAATACTAGATGATTTAGTATCTCCTAAAGCTTTCTTAAGTCTTAAAGCTTCATGAGAAATTGTGTTTATTGATCTTAAAAGTGGAACTTTTTTATCAAGAGTTTCTCCGTTATACCCAACAAAAGCAGTTGGTATAAATAAAGTTTTTGCTTTTTCAGGTCCTCTTAAAAACATAGGAGATGATAAATCCCACGCTGTATATCCTCTAGCTTCAAATGTAGAACGAAGTCCACCATTTGGGAAAGAAGAAGT
>JAUTCN010000012.1 GCA_030673965.1 Fusobacterium sp. JB019
ATAATAATGTTCCTTTATTTGTAATATTTTTACTAGCATCAATATCTAAAGATTTATCTCCAGCAACAATAGTTCCATCATTATTAACGTTTTCTGTATTTATTGTTACTCCATTACCTTTTATTGATCCTTCATTTGAAATAAATTTATCAAAAGAAATATTTGTAATGTTTTCAGAGATAATTTGTCCTGCAAATTTATTAATTAAGCTACCTTTTCCGTTTAATTTTCTTAATAGGGTAACATTATTTCCATAGATAGAACCTTCATTAATTATATTATCAGAAACAAAATTAATACTTCCTTCAGAATAGAATCTTCCTTGATTGTTTATAAAATATGAGGACAAAGATGTTTCTTCTTTTGATTTTATTTTTCCATTATAAGCGTTTAATATGGAATTGATATTAGATATATTTAAAGTTCCATTAGTTAATATATTTCCCTCGTTTAAAATATTATTGTAGTTTGAAATATTTAAATAATTATTTGAAGAAATTTCTGCATTTTTTTCATTTGATAATGAAGTATTACCTTCAATATTAAGTCTGTTCCCACTAGTTATTTTCCCAAGATTATTTATAATATTAGATGTAATGCTTATATTTTCATGAGCTAGAATGTTATTTTTATTGTAAATATTTCCTGAATTTAAAATTATATCTTTACCTTGAATAGTTCCTTCATTATATAGAGTGTTATGGTTATTGTAGGTAATATAATTATCTTCATTTAATGAACTAATATTAATTTTTAAATTATTTTGTGCAGCAAGATTAGAATCACTTCCATAAATATTAATTTTTTCTGTGTTTATTTCTATGTTCTGTAAATCTGAAGAATCTTTATTAACTGCAACTACTGAACTACCATTGCTTATTTCTAATTCTTTTCCTGAAATTTTAACATTATCTTTACCTTTAGCATAACCATTATTTCCTTCAAAGGATACTTTTTCTTTAGCGTTAATTTCTAAGTTTTTTTCTGCTAAAATTAAAGCATCTTTACCTTTTTGAGTAAAGCTACCTTTTGTTTTTGCTTTAAAATTACCTTTTTTTGATATAGCATTTTTTAATATAATATTTCCATTAGAGTCAATAATTAAATCTTCAGAGTTAGCAACTAAATTTCCTTTACTATTTACTCCAACTCCTTTATCAGTAGCAATTAAAGTAATTTTTCCAGCAGACATTGCTCCCAATTCACTAGCATCTATTCCATATTCATAATTACTAGTTGCATCTTCTTCACTTGTATATTCATCAGTTTCATAATTAAAAGTATTGCTTCCGGTTAATATTTTTATTTCTTTTGTAGAGCTATCGTTTAAACTTCCACTATGAATGGCCCCACCAATTTTAGCGGCTTTAGAAAGTATATTAAAGTAATCTACATTAGCTATGTTAATAGAACCTCCATTTGCTAACTCAACTTGTCCATCAGTTATTTTGAAAACTATCCCACCATTTTCAGCTATTTCATCAACTAATTTACCTGTAGTCATAGTTACTTTAGATGTATTTAAAAATCCACCATTACTTAAATATATTCCATTAGGATTGGCTAATATAAACTCTGCTTCTTTTCCAGCTATTTCTATAAAACCTTCTATTTCAGATCTTGTTAAACCTGTAACTTCAGATAAAATTGTTTTAGCTTCTTTACCTAAATTTAAATTAGGATTACCATAAATTAATCCAGCTAAATCTGTTAACGTCATTTGAGATGAATTGTTTAAGATCATTCCTCTTTGATTAACATTAAACTTTAAAAATTTATTATGAGATAAGCCTCTTTCATTAGGTGTAACAATATCTATTTGATCAATATTGTTGTTTGTTTTTCTTATTGTGGCTTGATGCTTGCTTAAAGCATCTTCATCAATAATAACCCCTGCTGCATAAGAAATGATTCCGCATGAGTATGTAGCAAGTCCAAATAATTTTTTAATTAAATTATTTTTGATTTCTCCTTTCTTATTTTTCATGTTTTCGCTCCTTTTGGTTAAAAATAAACTTAAAGTTGATTAATTATAAATATAAAAACTAAGTATTATACTATACTCAAATTATTTCATATAATATATATGAAAGTATAGATTATAAAAATAATAAACAATTATATAAATAAAAAAAATTTTTAATTTAAAGTTTTAATTTTTTCTGAAAGGATACATAAAATAAAAAAACGCTTGTTTTTTTTAAGGATGATAATAATTTAAGTTTAATTTTTTGTAAATCAAAAAAAATAAGGATTTTATATCTGTTTTTTAAATTTATAGAACTACAGTAAAATAACGATAGGTATGAAATATTAATATTTAAGTTTTTTACTTTACTTATTTAAGGTTTACAAAATTATAAAAATATGTATTTTTCTATAATTTTTTTCTTGACATTGAAAATATAAAAAAGTATAATCAGAATATAAATATTCTTTTTTGAAAATAAAAAGAATTAAAATGTTCTTAAAAAAGGAGAAGTTATGGTTGATTTAGAAAAAATAAAAGAAGCTAAAGACAGGATAAATGAGTATATTTTTAAAACTCCATTAATAAGAATGGAAATTTTAGATGAAATATTAAATTGTGAAGTTTATTTAAAAGCTGAGTGTATGCAAAAAACTAATTCTTTTAAAATAAGAGGAGCATTAAATAAAATGTTATCTTTGCCAAAAGAAAAAATAGAAAAAGGAGTTATTGCAGCCTCTTCAGGAAATCATGGTAAAGGAGTAGCTTTTGCTGCAAAATTATTAAATATACCAGCAACTATAGTGTTACCAGAAAATGCTCCTAAAATAAAAATAGAAGGAATTCAAAAATTAGGAGCTAAAACAGTTCTTTGTGAATTAAGTGAAAGACATAAAATTGCAAAACAATTAAGTGTTGAAAATGATTATACTATAATACATCCTTATGATGACTATAAAATAATAGAAGGACAAGGAACAATAGGATTAGAAATAATGGAGCAACAAAAAGATTTAGATTATGTAGTTGTACCAATTGGTGGAGGAGGTTTAATTGGAGGAATATCAACTGCTGTTAAATCTATTAATTCTAATGTGAAAGTAATAGGGATAGAACCAGAAAGACTTAGAAGATATGGGAAAAGTTTAGAAGAAGGTAAAAGAGTTTTATTAAATCAAGAGAAATCATTAGCAGATGCTCTATTAACTATTCAACCAGGAGAAAAAAATTATCCTATAGTTATTAAAAATGTTGATAAATTTTCCTTTTCATCAGATGAATATTTAAAAAAAGGAACAGATATTTTGTTAAACCAAGGGAAAATACTTTCTGAATTTTCTTCTGCTAGTGTAATTGGAGCTGTATTACAAGGGAATTTAAAATTTAATAAAAAAGATAAAGTTTGTTTTGTTATATCTGGAGGTAATATTTCAATGTCTCAAATAATTAAAGAAGGAGAATAAAATGAAAAAAATAATGGGAAAGAGCAAGCCTAAAGGGCATTATACACCAGCAATTATAAGTAACGGAATGGTTTACATTTCAGGTCAACCATCACATGATCCTAAAACAGGGAAAGTTGTCCATGGAGGAATAAAAGAAGAAGTAAAATGTTCTTTAATGAAAATAGAAGAAATATTAAAAGAAGTTGGATTAGACAGAAATAGTATTGTTCAATGCAGATTATACATAACTTCTAATGAATATTGGACACAAGCAAATGAAGCATACGCAGATTTTTTTGGAGAGCACAGACCAGTAAGAGTAGCTGTTCCTATTAGGGATTTAAATTATGGATGCCATGTTGAGATAGAAGCTATGGCAGAAGTGGAGTAATTGTTATGAAGTTAGAAGAATATTTAAAAGATATAAAATTAACAAAGAAAGAAAAAGAAATAATTGAATTTATACTAAAAAATTTAGATGAAGTTTGCTTTATGACATCATCAGCTATGGCTGAAAAATTAAATGTTGGGGATACTACTATAATTAGATTATCTAAAAAATTAGGATTTTTAAAATTTTCAGAATTCAAAAAAATTATTCAAGAAGATGCTTTTGAAAATAAAAATTTAAAGAATAAATCAGACATACCCTATGAAAGAATTTCTAATGAAAAACTATCAAATGAAAATTTAATAGAGTTAACAAGAGAAAATTTTATGAAAAAAAAAGATTCTGATATGATTGGTAATAGTCATGAAAAATATATAGAAGTACAAAAGTTAATATTAAATTCTAATAGAAAATTTATCGCAGGATTTAGAAATTCTTCTGGAATTTCAAATTTTTTTGCTACATTGTTATCTCATATTTTGCCAAATGTTCAAAATATTAATGGGAATGAAAGCTTTGAAGATAAGTTAATAGATTCTAATGAACAAGATGTTTTAATTCTATTTAGTTTTCCTAGATATTCCAAGAATGCTTTAATAAGTTTAGAGATTGCTAAGGAAAATAATACTAAAATTATTGTATTTACAGATAAGATAACATCTGAAGTAGCTGAAGGAGCTACAAAAGTTATTTTAAATAATATAGATTCAGTAGATTTTTCAAATTCCCTTTCTGGTACAATGTTATCAATTGAAATACTTATAAATCTTATTAGTAATAATTGTAAAGAAAAATCTAAAAAAAGATTGAAAAAATTAGATAAATATATGGATAAAACAGGTTTATATTAAATAAAAATTCCTTCAGTTTTTAAACTGAAGGAATAAAATATAGTTTATTTTATTAAAAGTTCTGCAATTTGGATAGCATTAGTTGCAGCACCTTTTCTTATTTGATCTCCACAACACCAAAGTGATAACCCTTTCTTATCATCTCTACTCATGTCATACCTTAGTCTTCCAACAAAAACTAAATCTTGATCACTTGTATCAAGTGGCATAGGAAGATTTCCATCTTTTTCTGTAGGAATAAATTTAACTCCAGGTGAATTTTTAAGTATTTCTTCAGCTTTTTTAATATCCATTTCATTTTCAAATTCAATAGTTATTGATTCAGAGTGACTTCTATATACAGGAACTCTTACACATGTACAATTAACTTTTAAATCTTCATTCCCAAGTATTTTTTTACCTTCATTTTGGAATTTCATTTCCTCAGAACTATATCCCATATCATTGAAGCCACCAATTTGTGGAATAAGATTATAAGCTATTTGATGAGAAAAAACTTTAGGATTAACTTCTTTATTTTGTGAAATAGCTGCAACTTGCTCATCTAATTCAGTTATTCCTCCAGCCCCAGCTCCAGATACAGCTTGATAAGTTGAAACTATAATTTTTTTAATCTTATTAAATGAATTTAATTTATTAATTGCAACAAGACCAATGATTGTAGCACAGTTTGGATTTGCGATTAAGCCCTTATGATCTTTAGCAGCCTCAGGATTAACTTCAGGGACCACTAGAGGAACATTATCATCTAATCTAAAGGCACTACTGTTATCAACAACAACACATCCCTCTTCTATGGCTGAAGGGATTAATTCTTTGGCTAAATCATTAGGTGAAGCTCCAAGTAGGATATCTATATTTTTAAATATGCCTTTTTTAGCTTCTTCTATAAAATATTTAACACCTTTAAAATTAATTTCTTTTCCTGCACTTCTTGAACTTGCAAAAAATCTAATATTTTCTATAGGGAAATTTCTTTCCTCTAATAATTTAATCATTTCTTGACCTACTGCTCCAGTAGCTCCTAGTATTCCTACATTATATTTTTTCATATTCACTCCTTTATACGATAAAATTGTTGTAAATTACATTAATACATTTTTCAAAATCTTTATTATCAACTCCGATAATGATATTTAATTCATCAGCACTTTGAGAAATTACTCTAATATTTACATTTTCATTGCCCATAGCTGCAAAAAGTTTCCCAGAAGTTCCAGGT
>JAUTCN010000013.1 GCA_030673965.1 Fusobacterium sp. JB019
CAATAGAATAGAGAATTTAACTATTAGCTCCTTAGAAAGGAGGTGATCCATCCGCACGTTCCCGTACGGATACCTTGTTACGACTTCACCCCAATCGCTAACCACACCCTCGGAGCATCCTTCCTTACGGTTAGGCCTGCTACTTCAGGTGCAACCAACTCTCGTGGTGTGACGGGCGGTGTGTACAAGACCCGAGAACGTATTCACCGCAGCATTGCTGATCTGCGATTACTAGTGATTCCAACTTCATGTACTCGAGTTGCAGAGTACAATCCGAACTACGAACAGCTTTCTGAGATTTGCTCCCCCTCGCGGGATGGCTTCTCTCTGTACTGCCCATTGTAGCACGTGTGTAGCCCAGCGTATAAGGGGCATGATGACTTGACGTCATCCCCACCTTCCTCCTGCTCGTCGCAGGCAGTATCGCATGAGTGCCCAACTTAATGATGGCAACATACAATAGGGGTTGCGCTCGTTGCGGGACTTAACCCAACATCTCACGACACGAGCTGACGACAGCCATGCACCACCTGTCTCTAAGTTCTCCCGAAGGAGCACTGAAAAATCTCTTTCTCATTCTTAGGATGTCAAACGCTGGTAAGGTTCCTCGCGTTGCGTCGAATTAAACCACATGCTCCACCACTTGTGCGGGTCCCCGTCAATTCCTTTGAGTTTCATACTTGCGTACGTACTCCCCAGGCGGATTACTTATCGCGTTAGCTTGAGTGCCGAGGTTCGACCCCCGACGCTTAGTAATCATCGTTTACGGCATGGACTACCAGGGTATCTAATCCTGTTTGCTCCCCATGCTTTCGCGCTTCAGTGTCAGTATTCGTCCAGTGAGCTGACTTCTCTATCGGCATTCCTACAAATATCTACGAATTTCACCTCTACACTTGTAGTTCCGCCCACCTCTCCGATACTCTAGTTTGACAGTTTCCAACGCAATACGGAGTTGAGCCCCGCATTTTCACATCAGACTTATCAAACCACCTAGACGCGCTTTACGCCCAATAAATCCGGATAACGCTTGCGACATACGTATTACCGCGGCTGCTGGCACGTATTTAGCCGTCGCTTCTTCTGTTGGTACCGTCATTTCTTTCTTCCCAACTGAAAGCACTTTACAATCCGAAGACCGTCATCGTGCACACAGAATTGCTGGATCAGACTTTTGGTCCATTGTCCAATATTCCCCACTGCTGCCTCCCGTAGGAGTAAGGGCCGTGTCTCAGTCCCCTTGTGGCCGTTCACCCTCTCAGGCCGGCTACCCATCGTCGCCTTTGTGAGCCGTTACCTCACCAACTAGCTAATGGGACGCAAAGCTCTCTTACAGCGCATATAGCTTTCATAATCTTCCCATGCGAGAAAATCATAATATCCGGTATTAGCTATCGTTTCCAATAGTTGTCCCAGACTGTAAGGCAAGTTCTTTACGTGTTACTCACCCGTCCGCCACCTTACTATCACCGAAGTGAATTCAAGTAGACTTGCATGTGTTAAGCATTCTGTCAGCGTTCATCCTGAGCCAGGATCAAACTCTTCATTCAAATTTATCCGTTATTGACTAGGTCAATTTTCTTACCATTTTGTTTCTTTAAACACCATTTAAGGTTTGCTTGCTTATCTTGTTAAACTTCTCTATTCTGTTGTTAATGTCCTTTTATTATTTACTTTATTTTGTCCTCTTGTGGACAAGAAACATGATATCATTTTTTTTGAATTCAGTCAATAGTTTTTTTGGTTTTTTTATATATTTTTTTATTTTTAATAATTCCAATGATTTTTAATATCTAAAATAAAAAAAACTCTACTAAATTTAATTGGATCTTTAATATTTTATGTTGATATTTATAAAAAATACCAAAAACTATTAATTAAAAGATTCTTCTAAACTTTCTTATCTTAGGAAAATATTGTCATTATTCTTTTAGATAATATCTTTCTAAAAAATAAAGATTATTAAGAAAATCACTTTCAGCTATCATCATTTTTATCACTTAATAAATAGAATTTTTATTGTCATTAAGTTTTTTATTTTTTATCTAAGACTTGACCTATATATTTTTTTATTGTATTTAAATATATCATTTTTGAATTATTTTTTAACACAAATAAAAAACTTTCCTCAGTACCTGTGTCTTCTGAACATAATTTTAAAGCCTCTTCTTCTATTTTTAATTTTTCATATTCATCAAATTTATCAAATTCTATTAGTATATCTCTTGGAATTTCAACTTCTTCTTTTAATTCTTTTATAGTATTTGTTAAAGATTTCTTTATTCCTTTTCTTGCTTGTTTTATTTTTTTCTTACTTATCATAACTTTCTCTTTAACATCATTGTTAAATAAAGTTAAATTTTGTTTTTGACCATTATTTGTTTTGTACATATTTTTTAAAACACCGTTTATATATTGAACTAAAGTTGTTTTTATATTTTTATTCAAATTTTTATAAAGTACTTTTAAAATTTCACACGCTAAATTTTCTCCGTCTTCTTTATATATCTTTCTTATTTTTGTATCCGTTCTTTTATCCCAAGCTCTTTGTACATAAATATTTCTTTTAGCTTTATGAATAAAAGATACTAGTTTTTCAGGAAGATCATTATAAGTTTCTATTTGTTTTGATTTATTTTTAACATTTGTTTTTTCGGTTACAATTACCGCTTCTTCTATTATTTCTTTTTTTAATTTTGCTGGTTTTAATTTTACTTTTTTATTTTTTAAAAAACTTGTACTTTTATTTTCTAGAAAACTAGATATATGGCATTCTCCATCTTTTTCATTATTAAAGATATAATTAAGATAATAAGTATTTTCTTTTTTTTCTTCTTCGAAAGAATAATTTTCTATATATCCTAATTTTTTTAATACTTCATAGGCTTTTAATACTCTCTTTAAAACTTGTTTAGCTCTACTTAAAATATATATCTTTTTTTCTCCATTTTTAGAAATTCTTTCTGTTTCTTGCTCCATTCTAAGAGGAATTATTGCAGCTAATGTTCTTAAATTGATTCTTCCATTAATATTTTCATATCTTATTTTACTTATATATTTATATATCCTTCCTGCTATTGGATCTTTATTCATTATTTCCATTAGCGATCTTGAATTATATTTTATATATCTTTTATCCTTTATCTTATTTCTTATATTTTTATTTAATTTAACTCTATAAAATATTTTTTTACCTACTTTAAGCTTTTTATATGTTAATAATTTAAATTCTTCATCTTCAAACTTATATTTTCCAAATTTAGTATGATTAGACACAACAAATTGATACTCTGTACTTTTTAAATTTTTTAAAGCTTGCTCTACTTTAGAGTAATAAACTCTATTCATTTTATTTCCTAAAAAGTTAACAATAAAATCTGCTATTTCAAATTCTATATATTCTTCTTCTTCTACATTGATTTCTTTTTTTGCCTCATATAATGAAATTAAAAAATTATATATTTTTTCTTCGAATAATGAGGGTTGATAAACTTTATCATTTTGATCTTTCGCAACTAGCGTACAAAACATTGTTACACCCAAATCTTCAAAAGAATATTGAAAATTTATTCTTTTATTTTGTTTTTGTGGAGTAAAAAAAGGAAAAACTATCATTTCAATAGGTATATTTATTATATTATCTTTTAGATTTAAAAAATTTCCTGTCCCTTGTATAACAACCTCTTTTATTTCTATTTTAGGCATATTTGATATTTTCATATCCATCTTTCCTATATCTTTATCAAATGATGTTGATGAAGGAACTAATAAATTTTCCGAGATATTACCCTTTTCTTTTTTCACAAAAAAAACCTCCATTTAAAATTAAAAAATATGTATATAATCATTAATAAAAAACTAATGTGTTATTTATTATAATGCTTCTATCCTTTTATTACAAGTTTTTTTTGTTAATTTTATTTTTATATTTAATCTTATTTTAGCTATAAATCAATGAAAAAAAATGTATATAAACGATAACACATAACTACTGTCTATCCTTTCTTAATTTGTATTAACATATCATTAAATATAAATTATAAAAAGATTAAAAAATATATGTTTTCTGTATGTATATAAACAATAATAAAGTTATATTCTTTAACATTCTTTTATTTTCAATAGATTTTTATTATTCATTTTATTTTTTTCTTTCTGTTGTCTTTAAAATCATATTCTTTTTTATGTATATAGACAATAATATTTTTATTATTGTTTTTATTCTTTTATTTTCAAAGTATTATATATTTTATTTTATTTTTTTCTTTGTAATATAAAGTTTTATACTATGTATATAAACAATAATAAAAATAATAGACCTATCTTTTATTTTCAACGAAGAATTAAAAAAAAATTTCTATCTTAGTCTTTACATATTCACATTTCACTTTTTCTACTTAAAACCTTAAGGGGGAAAAATAAATAAATAAAAACTAAGGAAAATAATGAAAAAATAAAGATTAACTCTTGACAAAATTAAATTTTTCTTCTAAAATGGTATACTGTAATATAGAAAATTTTAGGAGGTGAATTTAAATGGCAAATGTACATACATATCAACCAAATAATAGAAAATACAAAAAAGACCATGGTTTTAGAGCAAGAATGAAAACTAAAGGTGGAAGACAAGTATTAAAAAGAAGAAGAGCTAGAGGAAGAAAAAAATTATCAGCATAAACCCGGTGATTTGTAACACCGGGCTTTTTTGAAAATAGGAGAAAACATGGAAACTTTAAAAAAAAGCAAAGAGTTTAAACTAATTTATAATTATGGAAAAAAAAGTTATGGATATTATTCTCTTGTTTTTTTTAAGAAAACAAAAAATAAAAATAATAGAATGGGATTTGTTGTTAGTAAAAAAATAGGAAATGCAGTTTGTAGAAATAGAATAAGACGTCTATTTAGAGAATATTATAGAGAAAATCAAGAAAGAATAAAAAAAGGATATGAAATTATTTTCGTGGGAAAGAAAAATGCAGGAAATGTTTATAAAAATTTAAAGTATCAGGAGATGAAAAAAGATATTGATAAAATTTTTAAAAAATCAAATCTATTTACGTATTAACTTTATATTGAAAAAAATTATTTTAACTTTGATAAAAATATATCAAAAATTAATATCACCAATTTTAGGAAAAAATTGTAGATTTATTCCTACTTGTTCAATTTATACTTATAAGGCTATAGAAATACATGGTGTAATAAAAGGAATTTATTTAGGAATAAAAAGGATTTTAAAATGCCATCCTTTTAATGAAGGTGGTTATGATCCTGTACCTCCTAAAAAAATAAAAAATAAGGAGAAATAAAATATGAGTTTTTTATATGGAATATTTGGAAAAATATTAAATATGTTTTATGGAATGACTGGAAGTTTTGGGTTATCTATTATAATATTAACTGTTTTAATAAAAATAATTTTATTACCAGTTACGTTGAAACAAGATAAATCAATGAAAGAAATGAAGAAATTACAGCCAAAAATTGATGAATTAAAATCAAAATATAAAGGTGATCCTCAATTATTAAATCAAAAAACTATGGAACTTTATAAAGAACATAAAGTTAATCCTGCTGGCGGTTGCTTACCAATGTTAGTTCAACTACCTATATTATGGGCATTATTTGGAGTTTTAAGAAAAGAAGGGGTAGTTCCAGATGAAACATTTTTATGGTTCTCATTGATTACTCCAGATCCATTTTTTATTTTACCAATATTGAATGGAGCAATTTCTTTTGTTCAACAAAAAATTATGGGAACTGCAAATAATCCTCAAATGAAAAAAATGATGTATATGTTTCCACTAATGATGGTATTTATTTCTTATAAAATGCCAGGTGGATTACAATTATATTGGTTAATTTCTAGTTTAAGTGGTGTTGCTCAGCAGTATTTTGTTATGAATAGAGGAGAGTAGATTTTATGGCAGATTTTATAGAAATTAAAGCTATGAATCAAGAAGAAGCTAAACAAAGAGCTATTAGAGTTCTAGATTTAGATGATAATCAGATTTTAAATATTATTGAAAAAAACAAAAGTAAATCTTTTTTTGGATTATTTAATAAAGATGGACTTTATAAAATAGAATATACAACAGAAAAAATAGTTCTAAAGCAAGAGACTACTAATTTGCAAGAATTAAGTGTAAATAAAAAAATAAAAAAACCAAAAACAGAAATAAAAAAATCATTAAAAAAAGATGATAAAGATGAAGAAAAATTAAATAGAATTTTTAAATTATCAAAAGAAATTTTAAATAATATGAATTTAAATTTAAAAGTTGATTTTTTAGAATTTAAAGATAAAGTTTATTATATTAATTTATCTGGTGAAGATCAAGGGATTATAATTGGAAAAAAAGGAAAAACTTTAAATAGTTTTGAGTATCTTTTAAATTCTTTATTAAAGGATTTAAGAGTTAGTGTTGATGTTCAAGGATTTAAGGAAAAAAGAAACAAAACACTTAAAGAATTGGCTAATAAAATGGCATTAAAAGCTATTAAAACTAAAAGAGTGGTTAGATTAAATCCAATGCCACCAAGAGAAAGAAAAATAATTCATGAGATTATTAATCAATATAAAGAATTAGATACTTTTAGTGAAGGAAGAGATCCTAAAAGGTATATTGTAATAAAAAGAAAAAAATAAAAAAGAGGTGAGGTATAATGTTTGATACCATCGCTGCTATTTCTACTCCAAGGGGAGAAGGAGGAATAGGTATAGTAAGGATATCAGGAAATGATTCTTTTACTATATTGGATAAAATTTTTAAATCTAAATCTAAAAAAAAGACTTCAGATTTGAGGACTTATTCCATAAATTATGGGCATATTTATGATGGAAAAAAATTAATAGATGAGGTTTTAGTATCTGTAATGAAATCTCCTACAACTTATACAAAAGAAGATATAGTTGAAATAAACTGTCATGGAGGATATGTTGTTACTCAGAAAATTTTAGAACTAGTATTAGAAAAAGGTGCTAAAATAGCTGAACCAGGAGAGTTTACTAGAAGGGCTTTTTTAAATGGAAGACTAGATTTAACTCAAGCAGAATCAGTAATAGATATTATTCATGGTAAAACAGAGAAAAGTGTTTCTTTATCATTAAATCAATTAAGAGGAGATCTTAAGGAAAAAATTCATAGTTTGAAAAAATTATTATTGGATGTTGCTGCTCATGTTAATGTTGTTCTAGATTATCCAGAAGAAGGAATAGATGATCCTATACCTTTAAATTTAATAGAAAATCTTAATAAAGTTATTAATGAAACTAATGTTCTTATTTCTTCTTATGAAAAAGGAAAAATGATAAAAGAGGGAATAAAAACAGCTATAGTAGGAAAGCCAAATGTAGGAAAATCAAGTCTTTTGAATTCGGTATTAAGAGAAGAAAGAGCTATAGTAACTAGAGTGGCCGGAACAACAAGAGATACAATAGAAGAAATTATTAATATTAAAGGAATTCCTTTAATAATGGTTGATACTGCTGGAATTAGAGATACTGAAGATGAAGTAGAAAATATAGGGGTTCAAAAATCAAAAACTTTGATAAAAGAATCTGATTTAGTTTTATTTGTACTAGATTCTTCAAAAGTATTATCAAAAGAAGATATGGAAATATATCAAACTATAGAAAATAAAAAAGTTATAGGTATATTAAACAAGATAGACCAAAATAAAAAAATAGATATATCAAAATTATCAAGAATAAAAGAATGGATAGAAATATCAGCTTTAGAAAAAATAGGAATAGAAAACCTAGAAGATAAAATCTATAATTATGTTATATCTGGTGAAATAGAAGATAGTTCAGAGAAATTAACGATAACTAATATAAGACATAAATCAGCTTTAGAAAAAACTAAACAATCTATTGAAAATATTTTTGAAACAATAGATATGGGATATCCAATGGATTTAATAGCGGTTGATTTAAATGATGCAATAGATTCATTATCTGAAGTTACTGGAGAAATTTCAACTGAAGATTTATTAGATCATGTTTTTAGTAATTTTTGTGTAGGTAAATAAATTTGTAAGGTTAACTTAAAGTTAACCTTATTTTCTTTTATAGTATTCGATATTATGTATATAGTCAATAATAAAATTAAGGAGAAAAAATGGATTTTAAATATGATGTTATAGTAGTCGGTGGAGGACACGGAGGAGTAGAAGCCGCCTTAGCTTCGGCAAGATTAAATAAAAAAACATTATTAATAACTTTATCATTGGACACAATAGCAATGATGTCTTGTAATCCATCAATAGGTGGTCCAGGAAAAAGCAATTTAGTGGCAGAATTAGATATATTAGGTGGACAAATGGGAGTTCATACAGATAATTATAATTTACAATTAAAAGATTTGAATACTAGTAAGGGTCCTGCAGCTCGTATAACAAGAGGACAAGCTGATAAATATTATTATAGAGTAAAAATGAAAGAAATAATAGAAAATACTCCTAATTTAGAAACATTACAAGAATGCGTAGAAGAATTAATTATTAAAGAAAATGAAGTACAAGGAATAGTTACTTCTTTAGGATTTAGGTGTTATGCTAAAAGTGTAGTATTAGCAACTGGAACATTTTTAAAAGGGAAAATAGTTATTGGAGATATAGAATATAAAGGTGGAAGACATGGAGAATTATCTGCTGATAAATTATCAGATAGTTTAAAAATAAACGGGATACATATAGAGAGATATCAGACTGCAACACCACCAAGAATAGATAAAAGAACAGTTGATTTTTCAAAATTAAAAGAATTAACAGGAGAAAAAAATCCAAGATATTTTTCAATATTTACTAATAAAAAAGAAAATAATATTGTTCCTACTTGGTTGACTCATACAACTGAAAAAACAATAGATGTGGTAAAAAATTTATTAAAATACTCACCTATTGTATCAGGGATAATAGAAACTCATGGACCGAGGCATTGTCCATCTTTAGATAGAAAAGTTTTAAATTTTCCTGAAAAAACAAATCATCAGATATTTTTAGAATTAGAATCAAATGAATCGAATGAATTATATGTTAATGGTTTAACAACAGCTATGCCACCTTTTGCTCAAGATAAAATGTTAGCAAGTATAGAAGGTTTAGAAAATGCAAAAATAATGAGATATGGATATGCTGTAGAGTATGATTATATACCAGCTTATCAAATGTATCCTAGTTTAGAAAGTAAAATAATAAAAGGATTATTTACAGCAGGTCAATTAAATGGAACTTCGGGCTATGAAGAGGCTGCTGCTCAAGGTTTTATAGCGGGGGTTAATGCGGCTAAAAGAATAGATAATAAACCTCCTGTAATAATAGATAGAAGTGAAGGATATATAGGTGTATTAATTGATGATATAATTCATAAAAAAACACCAGAGCCTTATAGAGCATTACCTTCTAGGTCAGAATACAGATTAACTCTAAGATTTGACAATGGTTTTATGCGATTGTTAGATAAAACTGAGGAAATAGGTATTATTACTAAAGATAAAATAGATTATTTAAAAAAATGTAAAAAGAATGTTCTGAATGAAGTTGAAAAATTAAAGGAAATAAAAATTTCAAAGCAAAAAGCTAATGAAATTCTTGAAAAATATAATTCAGAAAGAAGAATAACAAAAGGAACGAAAGCTAATGAAATATTAAAATTTAAAGAAATTAGTTATAGTAATTTATCTAAAGAATTAGATATAGATATATCAAAATATCCAGATTTTGTACTTAATCAAATTGAAACTATATCAAAGTATGATATTTTTATAAAAAGAGAAAATGAGCAAATAAAGAAATTTAAAAAATTAGAAGGAATATCGATTCCTAAAAATTTTAAATTTTCAGAAATAAAAGGAATATCAAATATAGCTAAATCAGGATTAGAGGATGTAAAACCTTTATCAATAGGTGAGGCAAGTAGAATTAGTGGAGTAACAGGAAATGATATAGCTATTTTATTAGGAAATATAAAAAAATAAAAAGAAGTTTTTACAAAACTTCTTTTTATTTTTATCTATATACATATTATCTTCTTATTATTGAATCAGTTATTAAAAGAGCGTCCTTGTGTTCCTTAATATCGTGAACTCTTACAATTTGAATTCCTTTTTGAACTCCAATAACTGATGTAGCTATCGTTCCCCAAACTCTGTCTTTTGGATTTGTTTTGTTTGTTATATTTCCAATAAAACCTTTTCTAGATGTTCCTAAAAGTAAAGGACCAAGATCTTTTAATTCTTCTAATCTAGATAATACTTCTATATTTTGATCAAAAGTTTTTCCAAATCCTATTCCAGGATCAAGAATAATTTTATCTAATTCTATATTATGATTTTTAGCAATTTCAAAAGTTTTTTTAAAAAATTTTTTTATAGAAGTAATTATATCATCTTTATATTCTTTTTCATTTTGGTTATGCATAGCTATTAAAATAACTCCACTCTCTCCTACAACTTTAGCCATTTCTCCATCGTCATATTGTAGTCCCCAAATATCATTGATTATATGAGCTCCATTTTTAATAGCCTCTTTAGCAACTTCCCAATGATAGGTATCTATTGAAATTAAAATATTAAGCTCAGAGGATATTTTTTTAACAATAGGGATTATTCTATTAATTTCAGTATCAATAGGAATATCCTTATGACCAGGTCTTGTAGACATTCCTCCTATATCAATAATGTCAACACCATCCTTAATCATTTCTTTAGCTTTTTCAAAAGCTTTATTAAGATCAACATAATCTCCACCATCTGAAAAAGAATCAGGTGTAACATTTAAAATTCCCATAATTAGAGTTTTTTTATTTAACTGAAGTGTTTTATTTTTATATTTAATATTCATGAAATCTCCTTTTTTTATTATTGATTATATACATTTTTTTCTAACATATTTTTTAAAAAAGAAATGGTCTTTTTTTCAATAGGATGAATTATATTAGGAGCAATTTCCAGTAATGGTTTTAAAACAAACATTCTATCACATGTATAAGGATGAGGAATTGCTAGATTATCATCTTGCAGAATCAAATCATCAAATAATATGATATCAATATCTATTATTCTAGGTCCCCATTTGATAGTTCTTTTTCTTCCTAATTGTTTTTCAATATTTAATAAATTATTTAATAACTCATGGGGAGAAAAAAGAGTTTTAATTTCAATACAAGTATTAAAAAAATTATCTTGTTCTTTTAAGCCGTATGGTTCAGTTTCTATAAAAGAACTTATCTTGGTAACAATTGTGTTAGGAAGAGTTTTAATAAGCTTAATAGCTTCCGAAAGGTTATCTTGTTTTTTTCCTATGTTAGAGCCAAGAGATAAATAACTTTTATGCCACTTTCTATTAATTTCAACTCCAACAAAATCAAAATGTTTTTTAATAGGTGCCCATGGTTTTTTTATATTAACATTAACTTCGTTAACTAATTTATAATTTAATAAAATCATGTTAGCAATTTTTTCGGCACATGTTTCTATTAAATCAAAAGAATTATTTAAAAACAATTCTTCAATATCATTTGCAACCATCCCATAATGAGTGGAATATTTCAAATCATCATTTTTACCAGCAATACTAGTATCAGTTTTCATTTCAACTGAAATTAAAAATTTTTGTCCTAATTTTTTTTCTTCTTTAAAAACTCCATGATTACCAATAAGTTCTAAATTTTTTATTATTATTTTGTCCATAATTTCTCCTAATTTTAATTTTTTAAAAGATTAGTTATTTCTAATCTTTTAAGGTTATCTTTTTCAAAAAGTCCTCTAGTTCCTATAGTTATTATTTTAGATCCTGGTTTTTTAACGCCACGCATAGTCATACATAAATGTTCTGCTTCAATTAAAATATAGACTCCTTTACAATCTAAACCTTTAAAAATAGTTTCAGCAATATTTTCAGATAATCTTTCTTGTAATTGCGGTCTTTTAGAAAAAGCTTCAATGACTTTAATAATTTCTCCAAATCCGATTATTTTTTTATTTGGAATATAGGCAATAGATATTTTTCCAAAGAAAGGAAGTAAATGATGTTCGCACATAGAATAAAAAGAAATATTTTTTTCTATAACAAGATCATTATTATCTGTAGGAATATAATTTTCTAAAAATTGATAAGGATCAATCTTCAGGCCTGAAAAGAATTCATTATAAAAAGCCTCCATTCTAGAAGGGGTATTTTTCAAAACTTCTTCATTTATATATTTTTTTTCTTTATCAATTTCTGATAAAATATTTTCAAATGCTAATTTAATTTTCATAAACATTACTCTCCATTAATCTATAATATAATTAACATATTATACACTAAATATAAAAATATAAAAAGAAATTATAAAATATTATTGACAGTATACAAATAAAACATTAGATTATGATATATGTTATAATCTAATAAATTAATATTAAATAATTGAGGTGAATAAAATTGTTTGAAGAATTAGAAATAAAAGATTTATATAGAGGTTCAGTTCCATTTTTTTTATCTAAATTAAATGGAAAAATAATTTATTTATGTTCTTCCAATAAGAATATAGATGATTATTATGATACTATTGTAGATTTTTATAAAGGTAAAATATTAAAATTAGAAGATATTGAAAATGAAGATGATGGTTACAAGAAAAAATATAGATTTTTAGATGTTGTAAATAACGAGAAAAATTACATAATACTAATGTCATTAAATTTTTTATTATCTGATTTTTTTTTAGAACAAAAATTAATTTCTTTAAAAGTAGGGCAAAAAATAAATTTTAATTTTTTAGAATCAAAATTAATAGAAAGTGGTTATAAAAAAAATTATTTAATTGAAAAGTCAGGTGAGTATTCCAAGAGAGGAGATATATTAGATATTTTTTCTTTAAGCAAAAGTGATCCTATAAGAATTGAATGTTTTGGTGAAGAAATAGATAGATTGACTTATTTTGATATAAATACTCAAAAAAGTATTTCAAATATTAAGTTTATAGATATGTATATAGATAAAAATAAAGAAAAAAAATATAATTTTTTTCAAATTTTAAATAAAAAAAATCAAAATAGTATAAAATTTTATTTAGAAAATTTAGAAGTATTAAACTACAAATTAGAAAATTCTATTTTAAAAAATAGAATGGAAGAAAATAAATATAGGGAAATATATTCAAAAATTTTAGAAAATTTTCAACAAATAACAACTAAAAGACTAGATATAGACGATATAAATGAATATAATAATCTAGAAAAAATAAAAGATTTTAGTAAAAATAAAAAAATTATAATATTATCAAAAGAGAAAAGTAGATATAATAAAAAATTTAAAGGATATAAAAATATAGAAATAAAAAATTATCCACATTTTGAAGGCTTCTATTATAAAAATAAATTGGTATTAACAGATAGAGAGATAAAAGGAATTAAAGTAAAAAAAGAAAAAAGATTAAGAAATTCTATAAAATATAATAATATTAATCAAATTAGAGCAAATGATTTTATTATCCATGAAAATTATGGTGTGGGAAAATATTTAGGTATAGAAATAATAGATGGAAAAGATTATTTAATGATTCAGTATGCTGGGGAAGATAAATTATTTGTACCCATTGAAAATTTAAATAAAATAGAAAAATATATATCTGAATTAGGAAAAACTCCTGAAATTTATAACTTAGGAAGAAAAGGTTTTAAAAGAAGAAAAAGAAAATTAGAAGAAGAAATAAAAAAATTTGCTAAAGAAATAATAAAAATTCAAGCAAAAAGAAAAGCAGCTATAGGCTATTCTTTTTCAAAAGATACTATTTGGCAAGAAGAATTTGAAGAATTGTTTCCATATACAGAAACTAAAGATCAACTAGAGGCAATTAATATGGTAAAGAAAGATATGGAATCTTCATTGGTTATGGATAGAATAGTTTGTGGGGATGTTGGTTTTGGAAAAACAGAAGTTGCAATGAGAGCAACTTTTAAGTGTGTTGCAGATAATAAACAAGTTTTAATATTAACTCCTACTACAGTTTTAGCAGAGCAACATTACGAAAGATTTAAGGAGAGATTTTATAATTATCCAATTAATATTTCCTTAATGAGCAGAGGTAAAAATAAAAAAGAACAATCTGAAGTATTAAAAAAAATATACATAAAAGGCATTGATGTAATAATAGGGACTCATAGATTACTATCAAAGGATGTAAAGTTTAATGATTTAGGTTTAATAATTATAGATGAAGAACAAAAATTTGGAGTTAAAGCGAAGGAAAGATTAAAAGAGTTTAAAGAAAATGTTGATATACTAACATTAACAGCAACTCCAATTCCTAGAACTTTAAATTTATCACTTTTAGGAATAAGAGATATATCTGTAATAAAAACTCCACCTAAAAACAGAAAACCTATAATAAATATGTTTATAGACAAAAATAAAAAAAATATAAGGGAAATCATATTGAAAGAAATTTCCAGGGAAGGACAAATTTTTTATGTATATAATTCAGTGGAAAAAATGAGGTATAAATTTAGTGAATTAAAGGAGATACTTCCTAAATTTATAAAGATAAAATATCTTCATGGTCAAATGCTTGCAGAGGAAATAAAAAATATTATACATAATTTTGAAAATGGGGAGATAGATATATTGTTAACAACAACTATTATTGAAAATGGTATTGATATAGAAAATGCAAATACAATAATTATAGAAGGAATAGAAAAATTAGGACTATCACAAATATATCAATTAAGAGGAAGAGTTGGAAGAGGTGGAAGGCAAGCTTATTGTTATTTGATTAATGATAAAGAAAAGAAATATACTAGGAAAACGATTTTAAGAAAAGAAAGTATTGAAAAAATAAGCGGTGTAGGAGGGGGTTTTGAACTTTCTTTAGAAGATATGAACATAAGAGGAGCAGGAGAAATTTTAGGGGAAAAACAACATGGAGCTATTGAAAGTTTTGGATTTAATTTATATTTAAAATTATTAAATGAAGAAATTCTTAAATTAAAAGAAAACTATAAAGAAGAATATGATATTATCTTAAATATAACTCAAAAAGGATTTATACCTGATTATTATATAAAAGATTATGAAAAAATAAATATATATAAGCGAATTAGTGAAATAAATTCTTTGAAAGAAAGTGAAGAAGTTTTAAAGGAAATAAGAGATCGATTTGGAAGATTACCAGATTCTGTTATAAAATTATTTGAAAATATAAACATAAAACTTAAAGCTAAAGAATTAGGCATAAAAGAAATAAAAGAAAAAGAAAAAAATGTTTATATAATTAAGTTTGATAATTCTAGAATTAATTTTCAGAAAATTTTATTTATGATAAGTAAAAATAAATGTGAATTAAATAATAACGAGTCTATAAAATTTTCAAAAAATATTAAAGAATTTTTTAAAGAATATGAGGAGGTAAAACTTGAAGGAATTTGATGAATTAATAGAAATCATGGATGTTTTAAGAGGAAATAAAGGATGCCCTTGGGATCAAAAACAAACAAGAGAAAGTTTAAAGAGTGATTTTTTAGAAGAAGTTTATGAAGTTTTGGAAGCTATAGATATAGGGGGAGATGAATTAAAAAGTGAGTTAGGTGATCTTTTATTACATATTGTTTTTCAAGCTAAAATTTCGGATGAAAAAAAAGAATTTAACATAAAAAATGTAGTTGAGGGAATAAATAAAAAGCTAATTAGAAGACATCCTCATGTATTTAAAAAAGAACAAATTATTAGTGAGGAAGAAGTTATAAAGAATTGGGAAGAAATAAAAAGTGAAGAAAAAGAAATAAAAAAAAGAAAATACATTTTAGATGGTATTCCTAAAGAACTTCCACCATTATTGAGAGCTCAAAAAATTCAGGAAAAAGTTAGTGCATATGGTTTTGATTGGAAAAATAAAGAAGAAGTGTTTATTAAGGTAGAGGAAGAATTAAATGAAATAAAGCAAGCAGCAAAGAATGAAGATATGAATAATTTAGAGGAAGAAATTGGAGATTTATTATTTTCAGTTACTAATTATGCTAGGCATTATAAAATAAATATAGATACAGCCATGAGAAAAGCAAATAAAAAATTTCAAGGAAGATTTAACTATATAGAAGATAATTATAACATAAAAGAATTGGATTTAAATAAGATGGAAAAATTATGGAAAGAATCAAAAAAAATAAAATAGATATTGACTTATTACAAAAATAAGGTATACATAATATAAGGAGATGAAATGAGATTAGATAAATTTTTAAAAACTAGTAGAATTATAAAGAGAAGACCGGTAGCTAAAATGGTTGTTGATAGTGGAAAAGCTATAATAAATGGAAAAGTAGCTAAATCAGGAACACAAGTAAAAGAAAATGATATTTTAGAAATAGAATATTATGATAAGTTTTTTAAATTTAAAATCTTAGAAGTTCCTTCAGGAAATGTAACGAAGGATAAAAGTGGAGATTTAGTTAAAGTTTTAGAGGTAAAAGATTTGAAAATAGAAAATGAGGAAAATTAAATGAGAAAATCTATTTATAGCAATGCAAAAATAAATATAGGATTAAATATTTTAGCAAAAAAATTTAATGGGTATCATAAATTAGACATGTTGATGGTCCCAATTTCTCTTGCAGATAAATTAGAAATAAATTTTAAAAATATAAAGGGAAATTTGAAGATAAATTGTGATAATAAGAATATTCCTACGGATGAAAAAAATATAATTTATAAAATATATAATAAATTTTATGAAGTAACACAATTAGAAAAAGAAGAAGTGGAAATTTATTTGTATAAAAGAATTCCTAGTCAAGCAGGATTAGGAGGAGGAAGTTCAAATGGAGCTTTTTTCTTAAAGGAATTAAATAAATATTATAAGAATATTTTATCTGAGCAAAATATGATAGATATTTCAAAAGAAATAGGTGCAGATATTCCATTTTTTATTAAAAATTTGCCTTGTCGAGTTGAAGGAATTGGAGAAAAATTAACAGAGATAAAAAATAACCTTGAATATAAAATATTATTAATTAAACCTGATTTTGGAATTTCAACTAAAAGAGCTTATTATTTATCGGATAAATTAACGGATAAAAAAGAAGCCAATATTGAAATTTTAATAAAATCATTAAAAGATAATAATCTTATAAATCTAAATCTAAATAATAAAAATATATTGGAACAATCATTATTAACAGAAGATGAAAACATTATAAACTTTAGAAAAAAATTAGATATGCTAAAAAATTATAATTTTTTTATGTCTGGTAGTGGTAGTTGTTATTATTCTTTGCTTCCAAAGGAAGAAAGTATATGTATTGAAGAACTAAAAAAGAAAGTAGGAGATTGTGATATATATATATGCAATTTTTTATAATAGTTAATATTACATAAAAAAGGATGGTGCATTGAAATGAAAATTACAGATGTAAGATTAAGAATAGTTAAGGGAGAAAGTGATGCTAAATTAAAAGCTTATGCTGATTTAACATTTGATGAAAGTTTTGTTATTCATGGATTGAAAATTATTGATGGTCAGAAAGGAATGTTTGTGGCAATGCCTTCGAGAAAAATGCCAGATGGTGAGTATAAGGATGTAGCTCATCCTATAACTTTAGATTTAAGAAAAGAAATAACAGATTCTGTTATAGAAAAATATAAGGAAGTTAAAGAGTCAGAAGTTAATCAAGAAGTAGTAGAATAAAATAAAAAAAAGGTGCTTAAATTTTTTAAGTATCTTTTTTTTAAAATAGATTGACAAAAAAAAATAATTATGCTATCATAACTATTGTTGTTGGGATGTCGCCAAGCGGTAAGGCAACGGACTTTGACTCCGTTATGCGTTGGTTCGAATCCAGCCATCCCAGCCATATATAGCTAATAACAATCACTGTAATTATAGTGATTTTTTATTTGAAGAGGCGATAATATATATTATCGCCTCTTTTGATTAAATGATATCATTACATCTTTTCATAGGACATAAATCGCCACACATTGTACAAACTTCTTCTTCTAATGGTTGTGAAGATTTTCTATATTCTTTTGCTTTTTCCTTATCTATACAATTATTAAACATTCCTTTCCAATCTAATTTTCCTCTAAATTCTCCCATTTTATAATCCCATTCAACTGCATTTGGAATTCCTTTAGAAATATCGGCAGCATGACCTGCTATTTTAGATGCCATAATACCTTCTTTCATATCATTTAGATCAGGAAGTCTTAAATGTTCAGCAGGAGTAACATAACATAAAAAATCAGCACCATTAAGAGCGGCAATAGCTCCTCCAATAGCTGCAGTAATGTGATCATAACCTGGAGCTATATCAGTAACAATAGGTCCTAAAACATAAAAAGGAGCTTCGTAACATAATTTTTTTTCTAATTGCATATTAGTTGCAATTTCATGCATAGGAATATGTCCTGGTCCTTCAATAATTACTTGAACATTTTTGTTCCAAGCTCTTTTAGTAAGTTCACCAAGAATTATTAATTCTTGAATTTGTGGTGCATCTGTGGAGTCATAGATAGAACCAGGTCTAAGACCATCTCCTAAACTTAAAGTCACATCATATTTATAGCAAATTTCTAATAATCTATCAAAGTATTCATAAAAAGGATTTTCTTTATTATTTTGTATCATCCATTGAAACAGAATAGATCCTCCTCTACTAACAATCTTAGTCATTCTTTTTTTATTTTTTAATCTATCTATACAACTTCGATTAAGACCAGCGTGAACAGTTATAAAGTCAATACCGTTTTTACAATGTTCTTCAACAACATTGAAAAGTTCATCAACTGTCATATCTTTAATGTTTTTACCTAATTTAGCAACAGCATCATACATTGGAACAGTTCCAATCATAGTTTTACAATTGTTAATTAAAGTTTTTCTAAATTTTTTGGTATCTCCAAAAGTACTTAAATCCATTATAGCATCAGCTCCAAATTCAATAGCTTTTTGAGCTTTCTCTAATTCTTTTTCGTAATTACAACAATCTTCAGAAACTCCTAAATTAACATTGACTTTTGTTTTAGTATTTTTACCAACAGCTCTAGGGTAAATATTTTTATGGTTAATATTACAAGGAATAACTATTTTTCCTTCGGCTATTAATTTGATAAGAGTTTCTTTTTTCATATTTTCATCTTTCGAAACAATTTGCATCTCTTTTGTAAAAATTCCATTTTTTGCAGCTTCCATTTGAGTCATATTAACATCTCCTTTTTAAATAAAAAAAATGCTCTGTACAGAGTACAGAGCATGATTAGCAAATATTTATAAATATGTTTATAATAAAAAAATACAAGTATAAACAAAAATAAACAAAAAATATAATCAGCTTCCCTACGCTAGTACTATCTAGATCAGGTTATAAGGGTCAAGAGCGAATCTTTTTTCAGCCGAGGCTCCCCTAGCAATTCTATTGGTATTATATACTTTAAAAAAAATTAAGTCAAATCTATTTAATATAAAAATATAGAAAAAATCACTTTACAAAATAAAATTTATAAGCTATAACTACATAGTAGAAGCAAACATACTGAGAAACATTCAAGGAGGATAACTTATGACAAAAAAAGAATTTGTGGATGACATCGCTATAAGAGGAGAGATTACGAAGAAGGAAGCAGAAAATTTAGTTAATCTTTTTTTAGAAACTGTATCAGATAATTTAGAAAGAGGAAATTCAGTAGGTTTTGTTGGTTGGGGAAAATGGGAAGTAATGAAAAGAGCAGCAAGAGAGGTAAGAAATCCTCAAACTGGAAATAAAATGAAAATAAAAGCTAAAAAAGTTGTTAAGTTTAGAGTTGGAAAAGTTTTAGAAGAAAAAATAGCTAAATCAAAATAAAAAAAAAAGACTGTATTGTGATGTGGTTTATTCAACGCAAAATAACATCTAAAACAGTCTTTTTTTTAAAATCTTTGAAATTTGTAAGAAATAAGGTTATTATTTAAATCTAAGAAAATTATTTAGGAGGAAAAAGTGAAAAGGAAAGATTATATAAGCTGGGATCAATATTTTATGGGGATTGCGTTATTATCAGCTAAAAGAAGTAAGGATCCAAGCACACAAGTTGGAGCTTGTATAGTAAATAGTGATAATAAAATAGTGGGGGTGGGTTATAATGGTTTACCTAGAGGATGTAGTGACGATGAATTTTCATGGGAAAGAAACGGAGAATATTTAAATACAAAATATCCTTTTGTTTGTCATGCGGAATTAAATGCAATTTTAAATAGTATAAAAAATTTGAAAGATTGTACTATTTACGTTGGATTATTTCCATGTAATGAGTGTAGTAAAAGTATAATTCAGAGTGGAATAAAAGAGATTGTATTTTTATCTGAAAAATATAAAGATACTCCATCAGATATTGCTTCAAAAAAAATGTTAGATATGGCCGGAGTAAAATATAGAAAATTAGAAATAAAGAAAAAAGAAATAATATTATCTTTTAATGAAGAGGAATGTGAAAGTCTTTAAAACAAAAGGATCTTAAAAATTTTTAAAAAAAGCTAAAAAATAAAAGTAAAAAAATGTTGACATAAGTTGTGGAAAGTGGTATTATACTTCTTGTCCGCAAGAGAAGCGAACGAAGGACATTAACAACAGAATAGAGAAGTTTAACAAGATAAGCAAGCAAACCTTAAATGGTGTTTAAAGAAACAAAATGGTAAGAAAATTGACCTAGTCAAT
>JAUTCN010000014.1 GCA_030673965.1 Fusobacterium sp. JB019
ATAATAATGTTCCTTTATTTGTAATATTTTTACTAGCATCAATATCTAAAGATTTATCTCCAGCAACAATAGTTCCATCATTATTAACGTTTTCTGTATTTATTGTTACTCCATTACCTTTTATTGATCCTTCATTTGAAACCAATTCAGAGGAAGTTATATTTGTCTCATCTGTAGAAATAATTCTACCTGAAGATTTATTAATTAAGCTTCCTTTTCCTGAAGTTTTCCCTGAAATATTAGTAGTTTCTGAATACGTTGATCCTTCATTTGTAAAACTATCTGAATTTATATTCAATCTAGTTGCTGCATAAATACTTCCTTTGTTATCTAAAGAAGTTGATGAAATCAAGGCTTCTCTAGAAGATTGAATTTTACCTGTCTCTGAATTTAATACAGAGTTAGAATTAATTATATTTAACTCTGATCCACTTAAAATTTTTCCACTATTTAATATATCGTTATAACCATCTATATTTACTAATACATTGGAAGATAATTCCCCTGTCTCCATATTAGTTAGGGAACCATTTCCTGAAATATTTAATTTATTTACGCCTAAAATTTTACCTGCATTGTCAATATTTTTAGATGCTATATTTAATATATCTCTTCCTGTAATAGCTTTTTTATTATAAATTTTCCCTGCGTCTATATCTACATTTGCAGCTATTATTGTTCCTTCATTGTATATTTGATTATTATCTGTATAAGAAATTGTTCCATCTTCTAACTTAGACTTTACATTAATGTCTAATGTTTTTCCTGAAACTATTAAAGAGTCTTCTCCATATACATTAACTTTTTCTGTATTTATTTCTACATTTTGAACCCTATTTTGGTCTTCATCCATAGATATTAACGTACTTCCATTGCTAACTTCTAACTCTTTACCTGAAATTTTAACATTATCTTTACCCTTAGCATAGCCATCATTTCCTTTAAATGATACTTTTCCTGTAGCATTAACTTTTAGATCTTTTTCAGCTAAAATTAATCCCTTATTACCATCTTGAGTAAAGTCACCTTCAACATTAACTTTTATATCTCCAACTCTAGTAGCTGCATTTTTTAATAATACATTACCTTTAGAGTCCACTGTTAAATCATCTATTGTAGCAACCATTTGACCTTTACTATTTACTCCAACTCCTTTATCAGTAGCAATTAAAGTAATTTTTCCAGCAGACATTGCTCCCAATTCACTAGCATCTATTCCATACTCATAATTACTAGTTGCACCTTCTTCACTTGTGTATTCCCCAGTTTCATAGTTAAAAGTATTGCTTCCTGTTAATATTTTTATTTCCTTAGTTGATCTATTTTCAGTTCTTCCACTATGAAGTGCTCCACCTATTTTTGAAGCTTTTGAAATTATATTAAAATAGTCAACTCTTGCTATATTAATAGAACCTCCACTTGCTAACTCAACTTGCCCATCAGTTATCTTGAAAACTATTCCACCATTTTCATTAATTTCATCAACTAATTTACCTGTAGTCATAGTTACTTTAGATGTATTTAAAAATCCACCATTACTTAAATATATTCCGTTAGGATTAGCTAATATGAACTCTGCTTCTTTTCCAGCTATTTCTATAAAACCTTCTATTTCAGATCTTGTTAAACCTGTAACTTCAGATAAAATTGTTTTAGCTTCTTTTCCAGCTTCAATATTAGGATTTCCATAAATTAATCCAGCTAAATCTGTTAACGTCATTTGAGATGAATTGTTTAAGATCATTCCATTTTCATCAACATTAAACTTTAAAAATTTATTATGAGATAAACCTCTCTCATTAGGTGTAACTATATCCACTTGATCAATATTATTCTTTGTTTTTCTTATTATAGCCTGATGTTTACTTAATGCATCTTCATCAACAATAACACCAGCTGCATAAGAAACAACATCCAGTGGACTAACTAAATTATAAATAGCCAAACTTATTAAACCACCTATAATTTTTTTACTCTTACTATCCAAATCTTTTTTCTTCATATGACCACCTCATACCTTTATTAAAAACACATAAAAATTATTATTTATACTTTATTTTCATTCTTACACATATTATTACAAATGATTCAATATATGTATATATTACTTAATTAAGCTAACCTTTCATAAGTAAAAAAAACTTCTCCAATTTAATTGGAGAAGTATTTTTATATTAAAAACTCATACTTCCTGTTAAATATATTCTACCTTTTTTATCTACTTCTAAGTAATCTGGATAGTAAATTGGTATTCCACAACTTACACTTATATTAGCAAAACTAATATCTTTATATAATCCAAAAGCTACTGAAGCAATTTCTTCGTTTGATAAATATTTTGGATTATTTTTATTTGAACTATTTTTTACAAATCCATAATCTATTCCTACATAAAATTTAGTTTGATTTAATTGTCTAGCTATAGGATTTTTAGATTCTGTTAAGAAAGTATAATTCAATTGATTTTTTACATATATACCTTTTTCTCCAGTTACTCCATCTTTAAATCCTCTTACTGTTACATCATCTCCTATTGACATCTTATCTCCACTATATAAAATATCTGGAGAATACTGTGAATCAAATGTAAATTCATAAGCTAACCCAAGATTCATGAAAGTAAATGGTTTATAATATCTTGTATAAAATTTAAACTTGTCATATTGACGTTTAGCTTGACTATTATACTTATCTTTATCAGCTCCTAAACTTCCTAAACCTCTCACATAGCTAAGTTTATTAAAAATACTTCCACCTGCTAAAATACCACTATAAGATAAATCTATTTGCTCACTAGCTGATTTATAACTACTTGTCTCAACAAAACTTTTTTCTATAAATGTTTTTGAATCTTTAAAGGCAAAAGTCGATCCTAATTTTATTTTTCCTTTACTTCCATCATATAAAGTTCTATTCAATTTAAATTTAGCACTAGAACTTTTAGATTCATTTAAAGAACTCGTTATTTTACCTGGTATAGTATTTCTTGTTTGTGAGTAATTATATGTAACCCCTGTTTCCCACCAACCAATAGGAAGAGTATAATCTGCAAAAACACTTCTACTATATCTTACAGAATCATCATCTAATGTAGAAGAACCTTGAACAAATAACGTGTCACTAGCTCCTAATACGTTTCCTGTAGACATTCCTACTTTAACACTATTTTTACCTGTGCCTTCACTACCTAAATTATCAAAATCCACATTTACGCTACCTAATTTAGTTTCATGTACATCTCCAATTATAATAGTTTGACCTATTTTTGTACCTGGATTTAATTTAAACTTACCTTGAGTATTTGGAGCAGAGCTTAAATTAGCTTCTGAATACTCTATCTTTTTAAGATTTACAGTATCTCCTTCTTTAAAGACTAAATTTAAATTTTCCTTTAATTTAGATTTATTTTTACTTCTATCAATTATTAACACTTTTTCTATTTTTCCCTCAAAAATCTTTAATTTTAATTCTCCTTGAGAAATATTTTGATTTATAGGTAAAGTCACACGAGCAGCTACATAACCTTTTTTAATATAACTATTTGTTATATCTTTAACTAAATTATGTATATCTCCCATACCTAAATCTTTCTTTGCATATTTTTTTACTATCTTTATTTTCTCTTTAACACTTAACTTATTAGCATTTATAAGAGTTATTTGTTTAATGTAAAATTTTCTTCCAGACTGAAATTGTACATCTTCTTTTTCTTTAACTTTTTCCTTTTCTTGTAACTCTTTTTTTAAAATATTTTTTATTCTTTTTTCTTCAAGCCGTTTTTCTTGCAGTTGCATTTCTCTATCACTATTATTTTGAGGTGAAGAGATAGAGTACGATACATTTTCTAATGCAAATGTCAGTCCAACTAATAAAAAAACCTTACTTAATGTCTTTTTTTTCATAAACTACTCCCCTCTAACTATCAGCTTCATCAAAAAATAATTCCACTCTTCTATTTTTTCTTCTATTTTCTGCAGTGTCATTAGGAACCACTGGATCACTTTCTCCCCTAGGAATAATTAAAAATTGAATTTTATTATCTTTAGGTAGTAAAGTTTTTACTACATTAGCTATTGTGTTAGCTCTTTTTCTTGATAAAATTACATTATATTCATCTGATCCATAGTTATCTGTATGACCTACGACCTTCAAAATTCCTTTTTTATCTTTTATTCTTTCTATCAACACCCTATTTATTTCTTCAACAATAAAAGTAGATTCTGCAAGAGTACTTTTATCAAAATCAAAAGTACCGCTTGTATCATCTATAACCATTAAAGGAATACTATAAACTGCAACTCTCACTCTTTCTTGAAAACTACTACAAGATACTAATAGAAATGCACATAATATTACAAATGTTTTTTTCATATTTTTCTCCTTTAAAATGCTATACTTCCTCTTAAAAATATCTCTTCTTCATCATTATTTTGAATTTCTTCCTTTAATATTCCTAAATCTAAAATATTATATTCTTCAATCTTACTCTCAGGAATTAAATAAGTAATTATTTTTTCTAATTTTTTAGCACTTATTTCTCCTGAACCATAAAAAATCTTTTTATAAAATTTTTCATATTTCATAATTCCTGTATCTTCGATTTTTAATTTTTGTTTTTCTTTCTTAGAATAATATTTATAACTTGTTTTTAAAGTTTTTATAGGAACATACATTATCATATCAATATGATCAAGACTTATTAAATATGATTTCTCATTTGTACTTACTATTCTTTCTTTGTCATCATATTTTGTAGTTATCTCGTATATTTTTTCATTTATAGCTTCTTCATCAATTATAAATTTATCTTTATTGTCAAAAACATTTCTGTATGTATATAATTTTTTATTAACTTTATTTTTATCTTTGGTAATTACTAAATAAAAATTTCTAACTATTGGATTTCCATTTATTTCATCAGTTACCTCATAAGTATATATTTTTTTATTAAGTTTAGTGGAATTTGACAAAACCTTTATTCTTATATTAGAAAATGCAGATGTTGACAGTATAACCATTAAAATCATAATTATATATTTTTTAAAATTCATAAGTAACACCTACCCTTCCTAAGGCTTGCCAGAAATTTTCTCCCATTTCAGCAGAAATTAGTCCATAAACAGAAAGTCTATCATTTATATCTATTTCTTGTTTCAAATCAACACTTAATATAAATCTTGGTAATTTAACTGAATAAATATCATATTTTGCTTTTTCATTAAAAATATAATAACCTCTTCTATTATCTATCATCCCATTAAAGAAATATTCTAAATTAACTCCTAATTCTGTAAATCTATTTTGATTCCTATGCTCCCATTTAGTTCCTAATTTAACATTTGGAATATTTTCTCTTAAAGATGGTAAGTTCATTATATAGTATTCGTTTCCTGTTTCCTTATATCCCTCTATATAATTAAATAAATAACCCAAACTAGCGTGAGTTCTTATTACACTATCTCTAGAAACTCTGTATTTATATTCACCTACTAGTCCTATATTAAATCCATAAGATTCATAATTAGCATTAACAATATATTCTTTTCCAGTGATACCTCTTTCTAATTTATGTTTATTTATAGAAGTTCCTACATACCCTCCAATTTTAAAATCTTCTATTTGATAAGCTGCATTAAAATTTAGTATATAAGAATTTAATTTTTCACTACTATTATATTTATATTTAACCTTGCTCTCTAAACCTGTAAATCCTAAACCTAAAATTATATTTTCTCTTATCTTATAATAACTATCTAATTTTCCTCCATAAGTATCATAGAAGAAATATCCTTTTTTATCTCCAGCTTTATAATTTCCAGATTTAACAATTGGTCCCGCATCTATATAATAAGGAATCTCTGCATTGTGAATTTTTTCTATAACTTTAAACTTATCTTTTAGATTTGTGGCCTCTGATAAGTATTTTTTATCTAAGAAGTTATAAGAGTAATTCCATACACCATTTTTATAAGAATCTGGTAAATTATCTCCCCCAGTTTTTCTTTTTAAAACCATACTTAAATCAGTTTTATCTGAAGATAATCTATAAGTTCCTTCCCAACCTGAAACATAGTTCAATACTTCAATATTATCTTCTGTTACCTTTATTTCTTCATTTGTATAAATGTTAGGGACAACAATTTCATCAACATCATCAGCTACAACATAAACACTGTCTAGTGGCTTATATGATAATTTACCTTGAATATCTAAACTATTTGCATGAACTGTACTTGTATATTTATTCCCATCAACATTATTTCTATTAACTTCTACTTCCATTGTAAGAGTTTTGTCTGTGGCAATTTCTAAATTTCCAGTATATGAACTAGTATCTTCATGCCCTGTAGCAAGGGTATTTCTAATTGGAGACTTTAATGTAGTGTCTTTCTTTATAGCAAATTCTCCACTAGTAATATCCATATGAGAAAATCCTTTTAAAGAATAATCTATATTATGAGTTGTCGAACTTGAAAAGTCATCTTTACCATAAAATCTTCCAACTCCACCTGAAGAAACAACTGTTCCTATAACTGTTGACTTTTCATCCATATATAAATTACTATCCTCTATACCCATATATATAGCAACACCGTCAGTAGCTGTATTAGAAACGTTTCCATTATTTATTACAGTTGCATCTTTTACTGCTTGAATACCATATGATTCTTTTGTTTCAACATTAATATTTCCATCATTTTGTAAAGTTGTTCCATCTAAACCAACTAATCCAGAAGAATCTACACCTTTTATTGTTATGTTTCCTGTATTAATTGCTTTTTTTATAGAGTTTCTAGCAAAAGCTCCCATTGATCCCTTTGCATCTGAATCTATAAGAACATCTCCAAAAACTTTAACCTCTTTATTTCCTACTGAAGATACATATAAATCTGTTCTTCCTGAAGTGAAATCTCCAGCATTAACATCAAAGGCTATTATTCCCTCACCTTTAATTTTTATACCACCTGTATTTAAAACACTTATATTTTCATTTTCATAGTAAACACCTATTTGATTTTTTCCACTTAATGTTATTTCCCCTGTGTTTGATATTGATTTTCCATTAGGGTTATAAATAGCTACACCATTAGTATCATTCATTTTTATTGTTCCACTATTTATAACTTGAGCTCCATTTTTTGAATGAACTGCAAAGTTTTGCTGTCCACCTTGAATATCTATATTTCCTTGATTTTCAACAATACCTGTATTTGGAGTTACTACTCCTGAACTATTTGTGTTGTCTTCTACATAAATTATTTTGTTTTGAATTCCATTTACAGCTACAACATCTCCTCTATTTATACCTCTTGTAATAGTTCCTGTAACTTTAAATGCTCCTGAATCTCTTGATCCATCTTTTATTAATATTCTTCCAACACTCTCAACTAATGAACTTTTCTCTTCATCTGTTGCAAATGCCCAGTTATTAATTCCATGAATTATCACATCTCCTGTATTTTGTAACTGACCTGGATTAAGATTATAATACTTTATACCGGTACCTTCATTTCCTTCAATAGTAACTGTTCCACTATTATGAAGTCCCTCTATATTTATTCCAACAATACCAATACCTTGGTTTCCTGTTATTTTTATATTACCTGTATTTATTACTGAACCTGCAATTTTAGTTCCAACTACAACTTTATTCTCACTAGCTAGACCATAATTTATATTTCCTGTTAACTCAATATTTCCATGGTTTTCAACTTGGCCACCTTTAGAAGATAATATTCCTCTTAAAGAACTTCCAGTTCCTATAATTCTTCCTGTAGCTGTATTTATAGAAGTTGTTTTATTTGCAGTTCTAGTTACTCCTATTTCTTCTGGACCATTCATTCCTGTTAAAGTATTTCCTATTAAATTTATTGTTCCACTATTTTTTTGAACTCCGTCAATACCTTCATTATGCAATATTTCCATTCCTGAATTTTTAGAATATCCATTAACATTTATAATCCCTTTATTTTCTGAGGTTCCACCTTTTAAAGTCATACCAGATGCTAAAATAGAACTATCCGATATATTAATTACCCCTGTAGTATCATTTATCATAGTTACACCACTACCAGTATTCCCTCCATGTCCTATCATACCTATAACTTCTTTACCTATAATTTCTATTTCACCTTTATTTGTTATAGTTGCTGTATTTGAAGCATTTGGATCTGTAGGTTCAGAGGAATAACTTGAATTTATTCCTGTTCCACCTTCTATAGAATCTATAATTATTTTTTTATTCTCATTATTTATTATTGTTGCATCTATACCTCTAATACCTGTTAAGTTAGCATTGTTTGTAGGGTCATTTCCGTTTACTTTTATTTCAGCATCATTAATTAATGTATCTCCTGCTCCCCCTTCCAAAGCTTCTCTTTCTGCTTTGGAAGGGTTATTTGTATTATTTACTTCTATGTTTACTGATTGTATTTTATCTGTAGAGTATGCTAAATTACTTAAAATAAATATTCCAATACATATTCTTTTCCATCTTTCCATCCCGCACTCCTTTTCACATCAAACACATTTATTTTTTAGAGTTCTCCGCTAAATATCCTTCTACAATCTTGTCTATATCGTATTTCTCATTTATTTTTTTTAGGACATTTGTCACTTCTGCTTTAACTTTATTTTCATAAATTAAATTTTCTATAGCTTGATGAACTTCTTCTAATTTTTTACCTTCTAAATCTTTTTTATTATTTTCGTATACTTCCTTTATTTCTTCCTCTGTTACTTTAACATTTTTCTTTGCTTCAGTTAAAATATAGTAATCATTTACTTTTCTTCTTTTTAATACAGTCATTTCCTCTTTTTGCTTTTTAGATTTGAAGTTTTCATTTGCTTCTTTGTATATAGCTTTTGAAAGTTCAATATCCAATTCTTTTCTTTGTTTCTCTATTTCTTCTTTGCTTAATCCTTCTCCTATCTTATATTTATCTTTTATAATAAGGATTTCTTTTGAAAGTTGATCTTTTAATTTAGCTCTTCCTATTAAATTTTCTATAGCATCGCTCACTTCTTCTAATTTCTTCCCATTTAAATCTTTTTTATTTGCATCGTATATTTCTTTTATTTCTTCTTTTGTTACTTTTACTTTTTCTCCAGCTTTAGATAAAATATAGTAATCATTGACTACTCCTCTTTCTAAAGCTTCTAATTTTTCTTTTTCTTCTTTATTATCTTTAACTGATTTAAAAGCTTCTTTATAGCTAGCTTTACTTAGTAATATTTCTAGAATTTTCTTCTTATTATCCCCTGCAACTTTAAGTTCTTCCTTTGTTAATTTCATACTCTCCTCCTTAGTACCACCGTTTATCCCGCATCCTAGTAACATTAATAAACTTAAACTAGTTAAAACTTTTTTAAAATTAATTTTTTTCACAGTCCCACTCCTTTCAATCTAAAATATAACTCCCTTATTATTAACTACATATATTAAGTTAATTATTACAAAAATACATATAAATGTATATATTTTGTAATTAATAAAACCTTTCGTAAGTAAAATAAATAAACAACCCTTTATTAAATTTTTTTAAATATGCTATAATTAATTACTGTAATATAGTTTAATTTTTAAGAAAGGAGCATTTTATGAAATTTTCAGAAAAATTATTTATAAAACAATTTAAGACTTTAAATTTAATTTCTTTAATACTAATAATGTTTATTTCTGCTTTCATCACTTATAATTTAACTATATTAAATTTAAATAGAAAAAAATCAGATGAAATCAAAACTATTGCTTTTTTACTTTCAAAAAATTCTTTAGTAGTAGAAACTCTTAAAAGTAAAAAAAATAGTAAGTTATTAAATGATTATTTAGACCATATAATTATCTATAACCCTAAAATTGATGTTATTACTTTAAATGACACTAATGGAGTAAGGTTTTATCACATTAATAAAAATAAAATAGGTACTAAAACTAACTTTGATTTTGAAAAAATATTAAAAAGAAAAGATAATTCCATTATTAATAATTTTAAAGATGAGTTAGGTCTTCAAAAAATTGCATTTAATAAAATATATTCTAAAAATGATGATTTTATTGGATTTATTTCTGTTTCCGCATTAAAAGAAAATGCTTTATTTTCTTTTAAAGAATTAGCTTTAACATATGGTTTACTTAGTCTTTGTATTTTAATATTTGGAACTTTAATCTTAAATTTAAAATTAAAATTAATAAAAAAATTCTTATTAGGATATAATCCTAGTGATTTTAAAGAAAATTTCTTAATTCGAAACAATGTTTTAGATTCTATTGATGAAGGTATTATTTCAACTAACTTAAAGGGTGAGATTACTTTTTTAAATAAAACTGCAAAAAATTTATTAGATTATAATCGAACCTCATATAAAAAAAATATTTATACTTTATTCCCAGAAGCAAAAATTTCTAAAATACTTGAAACTGGAAAACCAGAAATAAATAATGAAATCTATCTTAAACAAAAATATATGCTAATCACTAAATTACCTGTTATGGAAAATAATAAAATATCTGGAGTTATTTTACTTATTAAAAATAAAACAGAAATGATTTCATTAGCAGAAGATTTAACTGGTTCTAATCATCTTGTAAAAGCTTTAAGAGCAAATACTCATGAATTTAAAAACAAAATGCATGTTATCCTTGGTTTACTAGAAATTAAAGATATAGATGCTGCAATAAACTATATTTCTTCCATTAGTAGTTCTACTAATAACTTTGGATTTATTTTAAAAGTAATACAAAACAAAATTATTGCCGCTCTTATTTATGGAAAATTTAACTATGCTAAAGAATGTAATATAAATTTAACTTTAAATAAAAAAAGTTTTTTGCCAAATAATAATGATTACATAAACAACCAAGATTTAGTTACAATAATTGGTAATCTTTTAGAAAATTCTATTGATTCAATTAATCAAAATAAAAATTCTGATGATAAAGAAATAAATTTATTTATCTCTAGTACAAATAAAGCTTTTATTATCACTGTAGATGATACTGGAATTGGAATTCCTGATAAAAATCTAAAAAAGATATTTCAAAGAGGATTCTCTACTAAGGGAAATAATAGAGGAGTTGGTCTAGATTTAATTAAAAATATAGTTGACAAAAAAAATGGAATGATTAACATTGACTCTGAGATTGATGTTGGTACATCTATAACAATTATTCTTAAAAAAAATAAATGAGAGGTGGTTTAAACTTATGATAAATACTATAATCGTTGAAGATGATCCTATGGTTTTAGAAATAAATAAAAACTATTTAAATTCTAATGAGAATATTAAATTAATTAAAACTTTTTCAAATGGAGCTGACGCTTTAGAATTTTTAAAAATAAATTCTAATATACAATTAGCTTTAGTTGATTGCTTTATGCCAAAATTAGATGGTCTTTCTTTACTAAAAAAAATAAGAGAATTAGGAATTCAAACTGAAATTATCATGATTACTGCTGCAAATGATTACGAAAGTATTAATAAAGCTGTTCGTTTTGGAGCTCTTGATTACCTAGTTAAACCATTTGAATTTAATCGTTTTCAAGAGGCTATTAATAAATATTTTAAAAAATATGAAGTTCTAAAGAAAGATAAGGCCTTCGATCAAAATCAAATTGATTCTTTATTTAATAACAAAAAAACAACTTCTCCACTAAAAAATAAAATGAAATATGAAAAAGGAATTAATCCTAAAACATTAGATTTAATAATAGAATACTTTAAAAAACATTTACATAAAAAAATAACTAGTGATGAACTTTCTGCTGAACTTAATCTATCTGCAGTTACAATTAGAAGATATTTAAATTATCTAGTTGAACATGACAGTTTAGAGTTTGAGATAGATTATGAAACTGGAGGAAGACCTTGCAATAAATATTTTCTAATTTAATTATTAAAACAAAAGAATGGGGGGAATTTGTTATGATAATAAAAAAATATTTTCTATCTTTTTTAATTTGTTTTACATTTTTAATTAATTTTAACAATACTTTTTCCCAAAAAAATATTGTTAAAGTTGGAGTTTTTGATAATCCTGTATTACACAACAATAAAACTAATGGTTATCTTGATGAATATTATAAACTTATTGAAAAATATACAGATTTAGAAATCGAATATGTTTACGATGATTGGGACTCTCTTACAGAAAAATTAAAAAGTAAAGAAATTGATTTGCTTGGATTTGTAACCTTCACTGAAGAAAGAGCTAATTATTTTGATTACTCATTCTTTAATATAGGAAGAATCTCTTCTATGATTTCTACTTATAAAGATAACAATGTCACTCCTGATAAAGGATTTTCTATTTTAAAAAATAAGAAAATAGGTTGTGTTAAATCAACTATCAATGAAACCAAAATAAAAAAGATTTTAAAAGAAAATAATATTTCAAGTCAAATCATATTTTTTAAAAATAAAAGAGCTATGTTTCGTGCTTTAAAAAATAAATATTTAGATTTTGTTATAGATGATAATGTAAGACCTATATACGATTTTGAAAAGATACTCTTTAACTTTTCTTTTGAAAAAACATATTTTGTTACAAAAAAAGGAAATACTACTTTATTAAACAAAGTAAACTATGCTCTTAATAAAATTTTTACAGAAAACCAAAATAAAATTAAAAAACTAGAATTTAAATTAAATAAAGAAGAAGAAACTTTTTTAAAAAATCTTCCAATACTAAATGTTGGGTTTATTCCTAATAATGGATATCTATCTAGAAAAAATGGAACTCATATTAAAGGAATTGATGTAGATATTCTTAATATTATATCTAAAAAATTAAATCTAAAAATAAATAAAATTCCTGTTACTAATATTGAAGAAGCTAAAGAGTTAATGAAACAAGGAAAATTAGATATTATGGGAGGAGTTAGTTATGAAAATCATTTTAATAAATCTTTCTACTTTTCTGTCCCTTATTATAATTCACGGTATTATATTATAAAAAATAAAAATATATCTAATTCAAATAAATTTTCTGCTGCTTTTTCAGAAAATTCAAAACCTGTTTTATATAATGTCTTAAATGATTATAATTTTGAAAAAATATCAAATTATAGCCATATTAATACTTTATTAAAAAACATTAATAAAAACAATAATAATTTTACTGTTTTAGAATCTGATGTAGCTGACTATTATTTAAGAAATAATACTTATAAAAATTTAATTATAGATTTAGCTCCTTACAGGCATTTAAAATCCCTTGCTATTTCTAAAAAATTACCTTTTTATTTTTCTACAATAATTAATAAAACTATATGTAATCTAGATGAAAATACCATTCATGAAATTGTATTAAAAAATAAAATTTATGATGATAATTTCAGCCTTTTCAATAAAATAAATATATCTAAAACACAATTATTAATTTTTTATGAACTTATTTTAGCTTTATTTTTCATTATAATATTATTATTTTATTTTAGATATAAATCTATAATCAACTTTAAAAACCTTAAAACTTTTGATGAAATTACTGAAAGTTATAATTTTTATGAATTCGAAAAGAAAGTTCAACCTATTTTAAAAAATATTAGCACTCAGCAATACTTTTTAATTTCTTTAGAAGTTAGTAATTTAGATTATATTTGTGAAATATATGGTTTTAAATACAAAAATATAATTTTAAAGTTAATTAATGATACTATTCAAAATAACCTAGGTTCTTCTGAGTATTTTTGTAGAACAGATTTAAAAAGTTTTATTGGATTTGGAAAATTTAATAATACTAAATTACTAAAAGAAAGATTCACTGTTGTTGAATCTAAAATTAATAAAGAGATTAAAAATAAGCTTAATAAAGATATTGATATTATCTTTAAAAATGGAATTTTTATAATAAATGAAACTATTTCTTTAGAAAAAGCTATTTCCAATTGTTATTACACTAAAAAATTTAATCCTGAATATTTTTCTTCAATTACATATTTTTATAAAGATAACTATAAAAAATTAAATTTATTTAATGAAAAGATCAAATATTCTGCCAAAAAAGCTTTTTTAAATAAAGAATTTAAAATCTATTATCAACCTAAAATTAATTTAGAAACTAACTCTATCATTGGAGCTGAAGTGTCAATCCTTTGGAAAAATTCTGATTTTGGAATTGTTCCAAATGAAATATTTTATCCTATTTTCATTAAAAATGGATTTATTAACGAGCTCAATCTTTATATAATGGAAGATGTTTGTAAGAAATTAGAATTTTTAAATATTAAAGATATTAAAGATATTTCTATATCTTTTGATTTTCCTATCAATTTTTTTGAAAATGAATATACTCATAGTTATTTAGAAATTTTAAACAAATATAATTTTAAACGTAGTTTGATGAAAATTGAATTATCCAATATAAAACTTGAATCTGATTTAAAAAGTTTAATAGAAAAAATAGATAGAATTAAAAGTTTAGGCTTTAATATTTATTTAGATTTATTTAAAAATGAATTTCTTTCTATTAAAAACATTGATAAATTAAATTTAAATTACCTTAAATTTAACAAAAGTTTTCTTGATAATTTAGAAAAAAATGATTTAGAAAAAGAAATAATTAAATCAATTATTAGTTTTTCAAATATAAATAAAATTCCTATCATTTATACTGGAATTAACAATGAAGAAAAACTTAATTATGTTAAAAATTTAAATTGTAAATATGTTCAAGGTAATTTTTTCTATCCTCCATTAAAATTTGAAGAATTTTATAAACTTATAAGAAAATAAAAAAATCTATTCCTTCAACTTAAAGTTGAAGGAATTTTTTTTAATATAAGTAATATAAGTAATATAAGTAATATAAATAATAAAGTATTCATAAAAAATGGTATAATTAAATATTAAAAGAATTTAGGTTATAAAAAAAGGGGGGATAATATGAAAAATTATATTTTTGAAAGAATATCTATAAAAATAAATGGAATAGACAAAATTTATAGTATACCTAAAATAAATAAATGCCCTTTTTGCGAAGAGGAAATAGCTCCATATGTACTTTCTAAAACTGATACAGATATGAGTACCAGAACTTTTGCTATAATAGCTCAATGCCCTTGTTGTAATAAATATTTTACAATGGCCTACAATTTACCATTTGGAACTAAAATTCCAGAATTAATAGAATATAAATATAACCGAAAGCTTGATTTAAAATTAAGTACTGAATTAGAAAAGATTTCTAAAAAATTTATAAAAATCTATAAAGAAGCATTAACTGCTGAATTGTATAAGTTAGATACTATAGCAGGTCTCGGATTAAAAAAAGCTATTGAATTTTTAATAAGAGATTATCTAATTAATATAAAAAAATTAAATAAAAAAAATATGTTAGAACTTCCTTTAATTAAAATTATAAAAAATATAGATGACGAAAAAATTGTAAAACTAACATCCTCTTATTCATGGATAAACTATAATGACTTTTATAACTCTTCTTTCGAAAAAAAAGATATCGAGGAAATGAAAAAACTAATCGATATTCTTTCTAAATATTTTATATACAATATGTTAATAGACGAAAATGAAAGTTATTAAAAAAAATTAAACTTAAATAGAAAGGAAGGTCTATTGATAAATAGCCCTTCCCTTTTTCATATAAATCTCTCCTTAGTTTTATATATTTCTTGCCGTTTTTCCATAGTAAGCAGCTCTATAGATGTCTTCCACATCTTTTGGAGAAGAATTTCTAGGATTAGTTGCTGTACAAGGATCTTCAAAAGCATTTTTACTCATTCTTTCTAAAACTTCATTGAACTTTTCTTGTGAGATTTCTACTTCTGTAACCTCTTGTAAACTATTAGGTATTCCTATTGACTTATTTAATTCTTTTAAACTTTCTACTATATTTAATATTCCTAATTCTTTTTCAAGTTTATTATACTTATAAGTAGCTTTTCTATTATATTCTATTACATAGGGTAATAGAATTGCATTTGCTAAACCATGAGTTATACCAAATTCTCCACCTAATTTATGTGCTAAACTATGCACAAGTCCTAAAGAAGAATTTGTAAATGCCATTCCTGCAAGGGCAGATGCATTATGCATTCTTTCTCTTATTTTTAAATTCCCACCATCTTTATAAGCTATTAATAAGTTATCATATACTAATTTTATTGCTTCTAATGCTAAGGGATCTGTATAAGAAGTTGCATTAGTTGACACATAGGCTTCAATAGCATGGGTCATTACATCCATACCTGTATTAGCTGTTATACTAGGTGTCATTTTTGATGGTAGAGCTGGGTCAAGAATAGCAATATCTGGAGTTATTTCATATGATACTAATGGATATTTTATATGATTTTTAACATCTGTAATTACTGAAAAAGCAGTTATTTCAGAAGCTGTTCCACTTGTTGATGGAATCGCTACAAATTTAGCTTTTGTTCTTAGCTTTGGAAATTTAAAATTAACTAAATCCTCAAATTTTGTATCAGGATATTCATAATAAACCCACATTATTTTAGCAGCGTCTAAAGCTGATCCTCCACCAATTGCAACAATCCAATCAGGACCAAATTCAGCTAATTCTTTTCCACCTCTAATAACTGTCTCAATAGATGGATTTGGCTCTACACCATCTATTATGGAAACTTCCATCCCTGCTTTTTCAAGTTGTTCTTTTGTTGCATCAAGAAAACCAAATTTTTTCATAGAATTAAATCCTGTAACTAATGTCGCTCTTTTCCCTTTTAAAGTAGATAAATATTCAATTGTATTTTCTCCGAAAACAATATCCTTTGGAACTCTAAACCATTTTAACTTCATTACTATTCCCTCCTAAATATAAATTAATTCTGATTATATAATAAAATTGCAATTTAATTTGCTTACCCACTGTAATAAGTTAACATAAATTCCATATTTTCAAACGCTTTTTTAACTATTCTAAGCTTTCAAAAGTAAAAAAAAAGTTGTCCTCACTACTGAGTACAACTTTTTTAACATACGTTTAATTTAATTTTTATGCTTTCTCTTCATTTTCAAGAATTTTTGAATAAATTGTTTCTGTTACTTCCTTAAAGTCTTCTTTTGTTTCTATTCTAGCCCATAACATATCTTCTGTCTTTTTATAAGCTATCTCACTATTTAATTTTTCTAAAACTTCCCCGTAAGTTAAATCCTTGTTACTTTCATGAACTTCAAACATTTGAGAAAATAATGAATTAGAAAGTTTATCCATTCCTATTGATTTTTCCTCTTCATTTACTAAAATTTCATTTTTATTTTTAGAATCTATTAAATGATTAGCTAAATTTTTTTCAAAAATTAAATCTCCTTCTAAAAGAAAAACAGAATCTTCATCTTTTATGCTTTCTTTAGCACAATAAAAACTTTTCATAGTATCAGTATTAAAATAATTAAGATTTGCAACAGTTTCAATTCCCTCATATTTTTTATCTAAAAGTTCAAAGAACTCTTTTAAATATCCAGTAACTAAAATTATTCTTTTAATTCCTACTCCGTTTAAAGTCTCTATAGTTCTTTCTATTAATGGTTTTCTGTTAATTGGCATAAAAGCTTTTGGAAAATCTCCCCTTGTAATATTTTCTAATTTAGTACTCATCTTATCCACAAGTATAATTGCTGTATTCATCTTCTCTCCTCGTATAATAGTTTTATTTAAATTATACATAAATAAAAGAAAAGCTTCAATGATTTTTTTATTTATAAGATTTTTAAAATCTCAATATCTTTAATTTTTAAGTTTTTTTGTTCTCCTTTAGTGGATACCTTTAAATTATTATAGTAAGTATTTTTATCTCTTTCGAAAACTAGTGGAAATATATCTATAACTTCTTCATTATATAATATTTTAATCATTTTCTTATTTTTTATAGCATATTCTAGTTCTCTAAACAAAGTTGCATTTAATAATTTTTCTCTAATACTTGGATGAGTATTAGAATAATCAATTAAAAGAGTTCTTATAAATTCATTCTCTACTTCTATTTTAGAAAATTTTAACATCTCATAAAACAAAGAAAAATTTTTATTATTAAGATTGAAACAAACAGAAATTTTTTTATCAAAAATAGAAGTTTCTATCTTTCTTATTTTATTAAAACCAACTCCTGCTAAAATTTTATTATATATTGCATCCTTTGAAATAGAAAAATAATTCTTATCTTTTTCTACTATTTCCACAACATATCTAGGTAAAGATATTTTAATTTTTTTATTCATAAAGAATCCTTTCTTTCTTAACCTTATTACATAATTGAAATTATAATAGAATAATTTCTGTAATAAATATTCTACCAAAAAAAACTTAATTTTAAAAGATTATTTTAAAAAACAAAATGCTAGTGCTTTTAGGCACTAGCATTTCTTAAATCATTTATTTTTTAGAATTTATATGTAAATCCTAAATTTATATTATTATTTCTGTAATTATCATTTTTTTCATATTCATATCCTGCTCTTAATGAAAAATCTTCTGTGACACTATACTCTGTATCAAAATTAAATGATAATGTTTTTCTACTATAATCTAATTTTTCTACTTCTAAATCATAACCTGATACTTTTCTTTTATTATGGAATGTATCTTCGCTATTATATTTATAAGTTACACCGTAGTTCCAACTAATCTTAGCTTTTCTATTTTTTAGTTGTAAACCTATAGTTCCCACGTATCCATCACCATTTGCACTTTCTAATTTTACACTATCTTTGTACCTATAGCTTTCTTCAAAAACATTTACATATTCTAAACCTATAGTTGGAACTAATTTTGTTTCATCTGTTAAATCGTTTTCTAAATCAAAAGTATATGAACCTTCTATTCCTGCTTTTAAAATATGTGAATCATATTTTCCATCCTTTATTCCACTTACAAAATTTGTCTTAGCCTTATGATTTGATAATCCATATCCTAAATCTAAAACTACATTTAGATTATTATTTTCATATTTTGTAAATATTTCTGTATTATATGAATCTATTATTTCTGTATGATTTTGACTAGGAGCTACTACACTTATATTTTCTATTCTTACACCATTATATTTAACTTCATTTTTTTCATAAGAAACAGCTGTTCCTAGTGATAATTTTTTGTTTGCTTTATACATATATGTGAAAGCTACACCATCTGTATTTATATCATAATCATAGTTATATGATTTACTTCCCATAAATCTACTTTTCCCCTTTGTTCCTAAGTAATCTGCTGTAAATGCATCTTCCCCTATGCTAAGATCTAAATTGTTTGATAACACTAAATCATTTTTAATTTTATTTAATGTTTCCATAGAATCTAAATCAACTCTGTTTCTTGGAATTAATATTTTTGAAGTTACTTTTGTTGATGGCACCAAGTCTATCATTGGTGTTACTTTTGTTACTGGTACCAAGTCTGTCATTGGAATTATTTTTGTTGCTGGTACTAAGTCTATCATTGGGATTGACCCTGAATATTTTTGATCTAATAAAATAGAACCATTTAAGCCTACTCTGTCTCCCACTGTCATTGTTCTCCAGTTACCGCTCACATCAAATAAATCTTTTGTTTCAAATAACGTTGGATCAACTACTTGAGCTCCACTTACTGTTGCTAGTCCTTTTATTCTAAACTCATCAATATTAGCATCACTTTTTTTTGCTTCATCTATAATATTACTAGTTGTTGTTCCTTTATTTACTAATACTATATGACCATTTGAAGTCTTTGAAATTGTGTTTGCTATTATTTTTCCTGTTTTATCAGTTCCAGCTTTATCTATTCCATCATAATCTACTCCAATATTTATTGTCCCATCAACTGTTAAATCTCCAGGAACTCCACTTGCATCATTAATCTTATAAGACATGTATCCACCTGAAGCAGAACTTTCATAATCACTGCCATTTGATACTTCTAAATTATACGTTCCTTTAGCTATAATATCACCTGTTACTACTAATTTTTCAAAATTATGAACTGAATTATCTCCAACATCAACAGTTCCATTATCTGATAATACTAAAGTATCTTCTCCTTTTAATCCATCAGTTAGTCCTCTTAAAAAAGTGCCTGCTCCAAGTTCTAATATAGAATTGCTATCATCCATCTCTATTGCTATTTTACCATCAGCATTTATTATCCCTGAGTTATAGAAATTAGTATTTATAGCCTTAATTCCTTTCCCACTTGTTACATTTATTATACCTGTATTTTTACAGTTTGTAGTATTTTCTATAAACATACCTATACTATCATCTACATTTATTTCTCCTTCATTTAATAAATAACTTCCATGTGAATTTTTAACATACATTCCATAACCATTATTTTTAACAGATATTATACCTTCTTTTTTATTTACTCCTTTTAAACTATAATTTTCCATAAACATTCCTGTACCATTATTTACCTCTATTAACCCTTCATTTACTCCTCCATTTGAATCCCACTCTTGATACATTCCAAATCCCTTTGTAACTCTAATAGTTCCTTTATTGATAGTTTCTTTCCCATAAATACCAGCACATATCCCTTTTCCTTCTCCCTCAACTATTATAATTCCCTCTTTTTCATTAATTACATCAGAATTCTCTGTTGCAAGCAATCCACCTGATATTTTTTTTCCTGTAACTTTAATTATACCTTTATTTATTCCTTTTGAATTCCAATTTGAATTTATTGCGTATGTTCCATTAATAATATTTATAGTTCCTTCATTTATTCCTTCTGAATTTTTTTCTAAAAATATAGCATTAGCCGCATTACTATTAACATTAATAATCCCATTCTTTTTATTTATCAAAAGGGGCTTTTCTATTGATTCTATCTCACTATATGAAATCATTCCTTCACCCATTTCTCCTACAGTTATCTTTCCCTCATTTATTCCTTTTCCTGTTTCTCCTACTCTTATTCCTGTTCCACCTTGAGAAAGATCTATAGTTCCATTTACATCGTTTATTCCCACTGAATCTTTCCCTGTAACAAATATTCCTGTACCTCCTACAATACCTAATCCTGGAATAGGTAATAATTTTATGCTACCTGAATTTATCCCTTTTCCTCCATCTTCTACTCTTATTCCCTCATTATAATTAGAACTTGTTATTGTTCCTTCATTTATTGCAGTCCCACCTTCCTTTGATTTTAATATAATTTCACCAGGATTTTGTAATAAAATATCTTCTGTATTTTTTACTATTTCCTCTCCTGTTGCAATTTTTCCAAGTTCTTGTGTGCTATTTGCAAATATAGATTGTTGAGCTGCTAATATTACACAAATACAAATTAACTTCTTCATTAAATTCCCTCCTTATTTTTTTGATACAATTATTAATTGTACCATTTTAAACAAGTTCCATTTAATGCCCCGATTAATTTAATTAATTTTTTTTAATTTCAGATTACAAAAACTGATTATTTCTATATTTAAATTGTAAAAAATAAAAAAATGCTCCAAATACTAGAACATTTTTTATTTTAAAGAATCAATTTATAGTACCAACAAATAGTACTTTTAAAATATAACTTATTTATTTTATAATATTTGAATTTACATCAAACACCTGTTATACTGTACAAAGGCTATCTAAACATCAAAAAAATATTTATTTTTTTATTATACAAGGAGATTAATTATGGATTACAATTTTACTACTGGAAGCATTTCTAAAAAACTAATTAAATTTACCTTACCAATACTGGCAACTCTTATTTTACAAGTTCTCTATGGAGCTGTTGATTTATTAATTGTTGGGAATTTTGCTTTGCCTAGTGATGTATCTGCTGTTAGTACTGGAGCTCAATTTATATCAGTATTTATAAATTTAATAGCTGGCCTTGCTACAGGTACTACAATATTAATTGCTCATAAAGTTGGAGCTCGTGAAAATAAAAGTATAGGGAAAGTTATTGGTGGTGGTATATTTATCTTTATAATAATTGGTATGATACTTACTCTTATTCTCGGATTAAATGGTGATTTTTTTGCTTCTTTAATTAATGCACCACCTAAAGCTTTTTCTAAAACATCAATTTATATCTCTACTTTAGGATATGGATCTTTTTTCCTAGTAGCCTATAATGTTTTAGGCTCTATTTTTAGAGGTCTTGGAAACTCAAAAGTTCCTTTATATACAGTTATGATATCAACTATTATAAATTTTATTCTTGATGTAATATTTATTAGAAATTTTAATATGGGAGCTTTTGGAGCAGCCTTTGCAACTGTAATTGCTCAGTTTTCTTCAGTTGCCTTCTCTTTATTTTTTATATTTAAAATGAAAACAAATTTCAAGTTTTCATTAAATGATATTAAATTTCATAAAAAATATACACCTTCCACTATTAAAGTAGGTTTACCTGTTGCTATAAATGGTTTTTTAGTTTCACTTTCTTTTACATTTATACTTGGAATTGCCAATCAGTTTGGTGTTATTATCTCAGCTGGAGTTGGTATAACTGAAAGAATTATTGGCTTTCTATTACTTGTGCCCTTTGCCTTTGGACAAAGTATGGCTACTTTTGTAGCACAAAATGTCGGAGCACATGAACATAGAAGAGCGAAAAAAGGTTTAATGTCAGCTATTTATATTTCTCTTGTAATAGCTTTTATTATGATAATTATTTCTCTTCTTTACGGTAAAGAAATGTTGAGTATTTTTTCAAAGGATGAAAAAATAATTGCAGCTGCATTTGAATATTTAAAATCCTATTGTTTTGATATATTTTTCACTGTATTTTTATTTACTTCTATTGGATATTTCAATGGATATGGGAAAACTAAATTTACAATGATTTCAGGAGTGCTTGGAGCTCTACTCGTTAGAATTCCAGTTTCTTATCTTTTTTCAAAAGTTACTCCAGTTTCAGTATTCTTAATAGGACTTGGAACACCTATTGGAACTTTATTTCAATTAGTTTTAAGTTTCTTCTATTATAAGAAGCTTCAAGAAACCTTAAGGAAAAGAAAAAACTGTTAGATACCTAACACATTTTAAAAATAGATGTAGCTAAAGAAATCTCGAGAAAAGAAAAAACTGTTAGATACCTAACAGTTTTTCTTTGAGATTTTTTTATTTTGAAAATACGGGTAAATTAGAGATAAAATTATTAATACTACTAAAACTATATCTATCCAACTACTAATAAATATATTGTAGTTTCCTTTACTTATAAGTAAAGCTCTTCTAAATTCTTGTTCTGCTATTGGTCCAAGTATTAATCCTAATACAAATGGAGCTTGGAAAAATTTAAGTTCTGATAAAAGTAATCCAAATAGACCAAAGACAAACATAATATATACATTGAACATATTATTACTAATTGAAAATGCTCCTACAACACATAATGCCATTATAATTGGAGCTATTATATTGGTTGGCATTGTTGATATTTTTGCAAATATCTTTGCACCAAATATCCCAAGTATCAACATGAAAAATGTTGTTATAAATAATCCTATAAATAAAGAATAAACAATCTCTCCATGTTTTACAAATAACTGTGGTCCTGGTTGCAATCCATGAATAATAAGTCCTCCTAAAAATACTCCAGAAACTGCATTCCCAGGAATTCCTAATGTTAAAAGTGGTACAAGTGATCCACCTACAACTGCATTATTAGCTGCTTCAGATGCAGCCAATCCATCCATTTCTCCTTTTCCATAATTTTCTGGATGCTTTGAAGTTGATTTTGAAGTATTATATGCTAGAGCTGATGCAATACTTACTCCTGCTCCAGGTAAAATTCCTACAAATGTTCCTATAATTCCTGATCTTACAAAATTAAACATATTTTTCATTACAACTTTTAAACTAACTATCTTTAATTTTTTGCTACTATCATATTCATATTGTATTGTTGTTCTTTTTTGAGCTGCCAACTTAAATACTTGTGAAGTAGAATATACTCCAATAACAGTTGCTATTATAGATACCCCGCTAAATAAAGGTAACATATCAAAGGTATATCTATATTGTCCTGTAATTGTATCTATTCCAACAACAGATATTAAAACTCCTAACAATCCAACCATCAATCCTTTTATCAAAGATCCATTAGATAAACTTACTATTATTGTTAAACCAAGTATTGAAAGCAAAAACATTTCTGCTGCTCCAAATTTTATAACCATTTTTGACAGTGGTGGAGAAATAAACATTAAAGCAAATATCGAAATTATTCCCCCAACAAATGAAGCTATTGTTGCCATGGAAAGTGCTTCTCCACTTTGTCCCTTTTTAGTTAATTCATATCCATCTATTGCAGTGATTACAGCAGAAGGAGTTCCTGGAGTATTTAATAAAATTGCTGAAATAGATCCTCCGTAAGTTGAAGCCATATATATTGCACCTAAAAAAACTAGTCCTGTGGAAGGTGACATTATATAAGTTATAGGAATAAATAATGCTACTCCCATTGTAGATGAAAGTCCTGGAAGTGCACCAACTATAATTCCAAGAACAACACCTAATAAAGAAATTAATATAGTTCCAAAATTAAATACTAAAGGAACTGCATTTAAAAAATCACTCATATCTCCCCCCTTTTATCAAATTCCTAAAAAACTTACAGGAATATGAACTTTAAGTAAAATTGAAAAACATAAATATATAACAAGAGCACTTACTATTGAAATAAATAGAATCTTCTTATTATTTTCAACTCCTAAACTTTTCATACTAACTGCCATATATATTATTGTAGTGAAAAAGTAGCCTAGGAAAGGGGTTATTAATATATAAACTACAGATAAAACTATCATTATATATAACTTTTTATAAACTATTTCATCCTTTTTATTTTTAGTAGTAACATCTCTTCCTCTATATATTTCAATAACATAAAGAGTATTTAGAAATATTATTAAACCTGAAACAAATCTTGGAAATAGTCCTGAATCTTTTATCATTTGAAAAGATTGAATAAAAAACATAATTGAAATAAAATATACGCCCACTATCATTCCAATTTTTTTACTTTCAATTTTCATAAATATTCTCCTTTCTTCTTACCATTCACCTTTTTCTGTTTCTTTTTCTAGGTCCGCTTTTATATTTAATATTACTTTTGTAAATTCTTTAGAATCAAGATAATTTAAAGGTAGGTTTTGAGCCTTTGCTTTCTTTTGGAACTCAGGATCTTCAAGAGCTTTTTTAATTGAAGACTCTATTTTAGCTATAATCTCATCTGGAACTCCAGCTGGAGCAGCTACTCCTCTATAAGCTTCGTTATAAACTTCTATTCCTTGATCTTCTAAAGTTGCTACAGTTGGATATTCTTCAACTTTCTTTCTTGACGAAATACCTATAACTTTTAATTTACCATCATTAGTATAATTTGTTGCTTCAGAAACATTCATACAAACTGCATCTATATGCCCACCTAATAATGCCACAACAGAAGGAGCTGAACCATCATAAGGGATTTTATCTATTTTTCTATCTAATTTTTCTTCTATTTGTCTAAGCATTAAAGATTCTGATGTTCCAGGTCCAGAATATCCAATAGAAGCATCAATATTATATAAATCCTTAACAGTATTAATATTACTATCGCTCCTTACCACAATACAGGCTGGATCTGTTACCATATTTGCAATAATTTTGAAACTATCCATGTCATATTTACAAGAATCTCTTTGAACAGGATGAGAAACAAAAGTTGGTGGATTTATAAATCCAATTGTATATCCATCTGGCTTAGCCCCTGCTAATTCAGTCCAAGCTATTTCTCCAGATGCACCTGGTTTATTAACAATTGCAAACTGTTGACCAAAATATTTTCCAGCATATTCAAATACTAATCTTGCACAAGAATCTGTTCCTCCACCAGCAGAAAATCCAACTATTATTTCAACTGGTTTATTAGGATAATTTTCAGCTGTATCTTTTTCTTTCCCGCATCCAATCATAAAGACTAAAATCAATAAATTTAAAAATCCTATAAAAAATTTTTTACCTTTTCTCATTTCATTCCTCCCTTGAACTTAATTAAAAATTTTTACTTAATTTCCCCTCTATATCCTCCTTTGTTTCCTTTATAAATTTAAATGTTTCATCATCTAATGGATACCTCACAACACATCCTGGTGTAAGAATATGTTTTATATTTTTCATAACTTTTATTGTTTTATAAATTTCATTTCTTATTTCATTTTTCTTCTTATTTGTAATATCCATACGTTTTATTCCACCCATCAAACATTTTCCTGATATATCTCTTGCCTCTTCTAATTCTGGAAGTGTCTCATAAGCATGCCAGTTAATTACTTGAACAGGATAATCCTTTAAAATATTAAAAATTATATTGTCCCCGTGAGCATGAATAACATTGAACCAACCCTTTGAAGCTCCCTTTAAAACTTTTAAATCATAAGGTTTCCCATACTCTAAATATGTCTTTTCATCAATAAAATTATATGAAGTCATTTGAGATGCAAAGAATACTCCATCTGCTCCCATTTCTATAGCTTTTTCAGCTAATCTACTAGTTGCATTTGCTATATTTTCTAAAGCTTTATGTATAACTTCTCCATGTCCCTCTTCTATATGCTTTCTAAGTAATTTTCCTGATAATTTATCTGCAGTTGTTATGGGAGAAAAAACAGTAAATATTACTGGAACTTCCTCATCTTTTAATAATTTTATAAGCTCTTCTAAATATAATAATTCTCTTGCTAAAGCTCCTTTAGTTATATCTAGATCTTCTATTTTCAACCAATCTTTTGGTTCTTTAATTGGAGTTTTTGTTAATTTTGCAACTCCCCCATCAAAAATATTTGAATAATCTATTTCACATCCATAATCTTCTATTGAATACATCCCATTATTCATTGTTTTTATAAAATCAATATCATATGTTTTATAAAAATCATATGTCTTCATAGCTATTAATTTAGGATCTAAATCTATCTTTGGAAAATGAGACCAGAAAGCATATGGTAGCTTGTCCACCTTATCTCCATTAATTGCACATTTTATTCTTTCTATTTTATTCATATTCCCTCCATCAATTAAATATTTTTGTTTTTATAAATATTTATATTTGAATTATATTAACCACTCAAGAAATTTCTTACTATAAGTCTAGTACATGAAGCCTAATTTTAAAAACACTTTTTCTCTTTTACTTCTTACAACCAAAAGGTTGTAAGAAGTAAAATTCATCACAATATAAATTTTAATATATTGACACAATATAAAAAATAAAATATACTTAAGTATTAAACAAAAATGAAAAGAAAGGGGTGATGAAACTATTAATTTTACTAATTTAACTTATTTTTTATTTCTTGCAGAGGAATTAAATTTTACATCAGCATCTAATAAACTCTATATATCCCAGCAATCACTTAGTGCTCACATTGCCAAATTAGAAAAAACATTTGATGTTAAGTTGTTTGAAAGAACTCAACCTCTTAAACTAACTCCAGCAGGGCATACTTTTTATAAATATGCTGAGCATTTTTTAACTTTAAAAAAGAACCTAGAATCTGAAATGAACTACATTAAAAATGAACAAATTTTAGAAATAACTGTTGGAAGTACTGTTTCAAGAGGAGCTATTATTCTTCCATCACTAATAAAAAAATATTCTGAGACTCACCCTAAAACAAAAATAAATATAATACAAAAAAGATCTTCCAACGAATTAGAAGAACTTTTATTTAAAAAACAAACTGATATTATAATCGGATTTACTCCTCACAAAAATCCATTATTTGAAAGTATCTTTTTAACATCTGAAGATTATTTACTTGGCATTCCTGAAAATATTTTAAAGGAATATTTCCCAAATAATTTTTCTTCTATTATTAAAGCTTTAAAAAAAGAAATAGATTTAGATTTAATTAAATCTTGTCCTTTTATTGCAATGCCTTCTAATACTTATTCTGGATTTGTTTTAAATAAACTATGTTTAAAACATAATATTGTTCCAAATATAGCCTTAGAAGTTGGAAACATAGAAACTCAATTAGCTTTATTATATAAGGGACTTGGGATAGTTTTTATTCCAAAATTATTTGTTGATTGTCATAAATACACCCTTGATGAAAAAAAGATATATTTTTTTAATACAAAGGAACCTATAACAAAAAATATTTCTATTTCAGCAACCTATCTTAAAAATAGTAATTTACCAAAACATATAATTGATTTTATTGATATTGCTTCAGAATTTTTCAATACAAAAACAAGCTGCTATTAAATATATGCAGCTTGTTTTATCTTTTAAATATTTTTATAATTATTATTTTATAGGTATGTATATATCAAATTCTGAATTGTCACTATTTTCTTTGAATCTTTCATCATAAAGTTCAAAATTAAATTCCTTATCCACTTGAAACTCTGTTGCAGGAAGCAGGCTTCCATATAAATAATCATAAGTCTTTTGAATTTTTGAAACAAAATCTTTATCATTTGGATTTCCCTTGTAAGTAAATACTAAATATTTTTGAGGATTTATTATCTTTTTAAACATTTCTTCATTCGCATGATCAAAAGAAGAAACTTCAATTCCTATCATCTCATCAAATTCACAAATAGCATCAGTTGTTATATCTTTAGCTAGATTATTTTTAATTTCCATATTAAAAGCTACACCATAATAACTTCCCTCTACTTTATTTTTAATCTTATTTTCTTCTAAAAAGAATTTTCCCCACAATTTAGGAATAGTATTTTCTCTTTTTAAATAAACTCTTTCCTTTATTCCTACTAATTTTATTTCATTTCTTTCAACTATCTTATAATTCATATAGGCACTTCCTTTCAAATTTTTTATTTTTAAGTTAGCAAGGTAAAGTTCCTTTTTAGAATATTTTACTATTCCAGGCTTGTTTTTTCTAAATGAATATGGAGTATATGAAAAAAATGTTTTAAAAGCTCTTGAAAAAGATTCTTGAGATTCAAAACCTGCTATAAAAGCAATCTCAATTATCCTTTTATCTGTATCACTAAGTAAAGTAGCTGCCATAGATAACCTTCTCATTTTTATATACTCAGATATTGTAACTCCTAAAATAGCTTTGAATATTCTTGAAAAATGATAGGGAGAAATAAATATTTTATTAGATATTTTTTGTAAAGTTAATTTCTCTTCTAAATTTTCTTCAATATAATCAAGAGCTTGTTTCATTGTATTTATATAATCCATAAAACCTCCTAACTTATTATACAACTATATTAGCATAATAAAAAATTAAAATTATGTTCCTATTTGCTATTTAAAATTAATATTTTTTAGAGTATGCCTGAAAAAGTTATTAATTTTATAAAGTTTTTAGATTATAGTCGAATATTTGTTATTAGATGAATTTCAAAATATAGATAAATGGGAAAAAGTTATCAATTCTTTTAGATTAAAAGTGCAGGAAGAAAAAATATATTATCAAGTTTCTACTACTTTAAAAGAAGAAAAAACTTTCCAAAGGGAAATTTATCCCTTTGAATTAATTAAAGATCATCACAAAAAGATTCTTTTAACAATGGATAATGTTATAGATAATAACTATAATGGAATCATTATCCAAAATATTTTAGATTTTTTAGTATCAAATTAAAAAATTAAAAAAGGGCTGTATAAGTTATAATTTAATAACCTAAACAGCCCTAGAACATTACAATCGTAAAAATCACCAGCTTTCTTTCACATATTTAATTTTACTTCTAAATTTTCATTACTTAATAACTTAAAAAACAATATCTCACAGACTTTACATTTATTTATTTTTATTTTAACAAGGATTTAGTATTATGAATAAGTATTATTTTTCATTACATTTTTAGCTCTTACTTCTTAGTACATTGGACTCACCCCTTTTTTTTTTTAGTAAAATGCTTAGTTGTTCAAAACATCGGGATCACCTCCTGAAAAATTTTTATTATATTAATAAATTATTTTTTTATTATATTTTTTACTCTTATTTCTTAGTACATTGGACTCACCCCTTTTTTTTTAGTAAAATGCTTAGTTGTTCAAAACATCGGGATCACCTCCTGATAAGTTTTATATAGCTATATTTTTTTGTTATGATATATTTATACCTTATTTGAAAAAAATTGTCAAGATTTTTTTATCAATTTCATATATGATTTTTAAATGTAATATATATACAATTTATATAATGCATTTTTTGTCCTTAAATTTAAAGAACTTAGATATTTATATTCTTTTCATTTATACTGCTCTATTTCACCTAAAAAAAGTGCTTAACAGCACTTTTTTATTTTACTTTTCTTTAAGAAATATTCTATTTTCTAAAACATCAGCTAAATTCTTTAAATCTTCAATAATTTCATCCTTTAATTTTTTTATAATTGGAGTTATTGCTGTAACTGAAACAGATCCAAAAATAGAATTATTATTATCAAATATAGGAACAGCTATACTACTTATCCCAAAACCTATCTCATCAAATTCAGTTGCATATCCATTTTTTTCTATTAATTTCAATTCTTTTTTCAATATGGATTTTTCAATTATTGTGTTTTCTGTAAAACTTTCTAAGTTTAAATCTTCTAAATTTTTCTTTCTATATTTTAATAATATCTTTCCTGAAGCTGTTGCATGAAGAGGAAAATTTAAGCTTTGAGTACTTGTTAAAATATAGTGACTTAATTTTGGATTTATTGTTTTTGCTGTAAAAATATTGTCTGCTTCTATAATTTGAAGTCTACTTGAAACTTTAAATTTCTCAGATAAATTCGTAAGTAAATCCACTGAAAGATCCCTTGCCCTATTAACATTATTTTTTTGTAACAAGTTTGATTTCAACATAAAAAAGTTACCAATTGAATATGTATTTTTTTTATTATTATGGCACACTAACTCATTTAAAACAAGAGTGTTAATTATCCCTCTTGTGGTATTTATATTTAGCTCTATCTTATCACTAATTTCCTTTAAAGATAGCTCCATATTTTTTTCATCAAAACAATTTAAAATGTTTACTGCCCTTTGAATAGATTGAATTATTTTAATTTCTTTTTTCATTTTATCTCCTAATTTTTTTTATATTTAAATTATACCACTATTCTTTTAAATTTTTAAAGTTTTAATTTTTTTTGTTGACAAGATAAAAAAATAATGATATAACTACATTGTAGTCAGATAAACTATAATGTAGTTTAATAAAGGGAGGTAATATTTTATGAATAACAAACCTATTTGTTATGTACCTGGTAGAGAAAAGGTAGAAGTTTTTAGTGGGGTACCTAGTTTCTTAGGATTACCAAAAATATCAACAAAGGAAGAACTAAATAATTTTGATTTAGTTTTTATGGGCGTTCCTTGGGAAGGAGTTTGTACTTACGGAGGATATTCTTCTTGCGAACTTTCAACTAAAAATATAAGAGAAGCTTCTGTTAGATATGGGGGATATTTACCAGAGTTTGATGTGGATGTTTTTGATCACTTTACTGGTGGAGATTTTGGAGATTGCGCAATTGAAAATGGAAATTATGAATTTTCTTTTAATAGTATGAGAACTAAACTTTCTAAAATTTTAGATGCTGAAAAATTCCCTGTTATATTTGGGGGAGATCATTCTATATCTTATCCTTTAATAAGTGAATTTGCTAAGGCTAAGGGAAAAGGAAAAGTTGGAGTACTTCATTTTGATGCACATATGGATAACATGGATGAGTTTGGAGAAGAAAAATATGCTCGTTGTTCACCATTCCATAGATTATATGAAGATGAAAATATAGATCCTACAAAAATAGTTCATTTTGGAATTAGAGGACCTAGAAATAATCCACTAGCTTTAAAAGAAGCTAAAAAGTTTGGAGCTACTGTAATCACAGGAATGGAAGTTAAAGAAGAAGGATGGAAAAATTCTATAAAAAAAGCATTAGAAATTGTTACAAAGGATACTGATACTTTTTATGTAACTGTATGTTCTGATATTTTAGATATTGCTAATAATCCTGCTGGACCTCCTGATCCTTGTGGAATGACAACATATGAATTAGCTATGATGTTACATGAATGCGGGAAAGCTGGAGTTGGAGCTTTTGATTTTGTAGAGCTTTATCCTGGTAAAGATCCTGAAAATACTTCTGGTCATGTGGCTGTTTGGATGAGTATCTATTTATTAACGGGATTAACAAAGTTCAAATTTGAGCTTAAATAAATAATTAAAGTAAACGGGAGGAACAAAATATGGGGAAGTACACTTGGAAGGATAAGGTTAAGGCTATAGGTCCTGGTGCTGTTATTACAGCTTCTTTTATAGGGCCTGGAACAATTACTGTATGTACAAAAGCTGGGGCAGGCTTTGGATACGCTCTTTTATGGACTGTTATATTTGCAACAATATCAACAATAGTTCTTCAAGAGATGGCAGCTAGATTAGGAATAATTACCCAAGAAGGACTCGGGGAGGCAGTTGTTAAAACTTTTGACAACCCTATTTTGAAAAAATTAAGTATGGTCCTTGTTGGATTTTCAATTGTAAGTGGATGTGTTGCATACATTGCTGGAGATTTAGCAGGAACTGCTCTTGGACTTACTACTATGATAGGAGGAAAATCTAATGTGGTTGCACCTCTTATGGGTTTAATAATTCTTGCTTTAGTTTATAAAGGAAGTTTTAAAGTTTTAGAAAAATTATTAACTGTTTTAGTTGGATTAATGGCTGTAATATTTGTAACTACAATGATTGTGGCTAAACCTGATTTATCAAATATATTTACAGGATTTATGCCAACTATACCACATAAAAGCCTTTTTACAGTAATTGCAATAATAGGAACAACTATCGTACCATATAACTTCTTCATTCACGCTGCTTCTGCTAAAAATACATGGAAAAATGCTGATGAATTAGAATTATCTAAATGGGATATTTATTTTTCAATAAGTATGGGAGGATTAATTACTGCAGCTATTATAATTACTTCTGCTACTTTAATGAGAGGAATGAGTATACAAAGTGCTGCTGATTTATCAGTTCAACTTGAGCCATTATTAGGAAAATATGCTAAATACTTCTTAAGTATCGGATTATTTTCTGCAGGACTTTCATCTGCAATAGCTACTCCTTTAGGAGCTTCATATACATTAGCTGGTTTCCTTGGATGGGAATATAATAATTCTGACAAAAGATTCAAAACTACAAATGTTTTAATCGTCTTATTTGGAATTATAGGATCTGCAACTGGTTTCAATCCAATTACATTGATCTTAGTTTCTCAAGCTTTAAATGGAATAACTTTGCCAATAATTGTTATCTATTTAGTTTATGCTACTTCAAGAAAAAATATACTAGGAGATTACACTAATAACACTTTCCAAAAAGCTATTGGATGGACTATTGCAGCAATTTCCTTTGTACTTGGAGGAACTAGTTTATTATCAGCAATCAAAAGTGCAATCGCATTATTAGGTTAAAAATAAAAATGCCCTAAATGTATTATATTGTTATATAGAAAAGTAGCCTTATTTCTAGGTTACTTTTTTATATAAGACTAAAGGAGGAATATTATGATAGTGAAAAACATAATAGAATTAATAGGAAAGACACCAATTTTAAAATTAAATAATCTAACAAATAAAGATATGGCAGATATATATATAAAATTAGAAGGGAAAAATCCTGGTGGAAGTATTAAGGATAGAGTAGCTCTTAATATGATTGAAAAAGCAGAAAAAGAAGGTTTATTAAAAGAAAATGGAACAATAATAGAGCCAACAAGTGGAAATACAGGGATAGGTCTTGTTTATATTGGAAGATTAAAGGGATATAATGTAAAAATAGTTATGCCTGATTCTATGAGTCAAGAAAGAATAAATATTATGAAAGCTTACGGAGGAGAAGTTATATTAACTCCAGGAAAATTAGGAATGAAGGGTGCTATTGAAAAGGCAGAAGAGCTAACTAAAAAAATAGAAAACAGCTTTATGCCAGGTCAATTTAATAACTTAGCTAACCTAGAAATTCACTATAATACTACAGCTATGGAAATAATCGAAGATTTTAATGATTTAGATGCCTTTGTTGCAGGAGTTGGAACAGGTGGAACATTAGTTGGAACAGGAAAAAAATTAAAAGAAAGATATGAAAATATAGAAATTTACGCAGTGGAACCTAAAAATTCAAATGTTTTATCAGGTGGAAAACCAGGCCCTCATAAACTTCAAGGATTAGGAGCTGGATTTATTCCAAAAATAGTGGATTTAGATATAATAGATAATATTATAAGTGTAGAAGATGAAGATGCCTTTGAAACTTGCAGAATTATTGGAAAAAAAGAAGGATTTCTTTCTGGTATATCAACAGGTGCTAATGTATGTGCTGCAATAAATATTGCTAAAAAATTAGGACCTGGTAAAAAAGTATTAACAGTTTCTCCAGATGGAGGAGAAAAATACTTATCAACAGATCTATATGATTTTCAGGAGGAGATATGAAAGAATATTTAGAAGAACTTATACAGGAAAAAAGAAAGGAAACTGAACTAGGAAATGTAGCTAGCTATATTCCTGAATTAAAAAATGTAAATAGAAATAATTTAGGAATTTATATATCTGATGTTTCTGGTAATTCTTTTTTTTCAGGAGATCATAATGAATACTTCACTATCCAAAGCATTTCAAAAATAATAACATTAATGCTTGCTATCATAGATAACGGAGAAGAATATATATTTTCAAAAGTCGGAATGGAACCATCTGGTGATCCCTTTAATTCCATAAAAAAATTAGAAACTTCAACAATGAAAAAACCTGCAAATCCCTTTATTAATGCTGGAGCAATTGTAATAACTTCAACTATAAAAGGAAGAAATAAAGATGATAAATTCCAAAGAATATTAAATTTCACAAGAAAAATATCTGAAGATAACTCTTTAGATGTAAATTATAAGGTATACTGCAGTGAAGCTAGGACTGGAGATAGAAATAAAGCTCTTGCATATTTTCTAAAAGGACAAGGAATTATAGAAGAATCTGTTCCTGACTCTTTAGATTTATATTTTAAACAATGTTCAATAGAAATAACTGCAAAACATTTAGCAACAATAGCTTTATTTTTAGCAAGAAATGGAAAAAATAGTAAAAATGAACAAATTATAGATTCTAATATTGTTAAGATAGTAAAAACTTTAATGTACACTTGCGGTCTATATGATGAATCAGGAGAATTTGCTGTAAAGATTGGTATTCCTTCGAAAAGTGGAGTTGGTGGAGGAATATTATGTGTTGTCCCAGGAAAAATGGGAATTGGGGTCTATGGACCTGCCCTAAATGAGCATGGAAATTCCCTTGCTGGGATATCTCTTTTAGAGAATTTATCAAGTAAATTTAATTTGAGTATTTTTTAAATGTAATTATTAAAAAAGCTGCTAAGAACTTAAATTCTTAGCAGCTTCCTTTTATATTACTTTAACATATTATTTTTTTAAACTTTCCCAATCTTTTAAAAATTTTTCAATTCCTTTATTAGTTAATTCATGTTTTGTCATAGCAATTATTGTTGAATAAGGAATTGTTCCTATATGAGCTCCTCTTTTTGCTATTTCCTTCACATGCCAAGGATTTCTTATACTTGCTCCTATTATTTCACTTTTTATATCATGGACTTTAAATATTTTAGCTATATCTTCTATTAACTCTAAACTATTTTGTCCAATATCATCTAACCTTCCTAAGAAAGGACTCACATAAGTAGCTCCTGCTCTAGCAGCAAGCAAAGCTTGACTAGCTGTAAATATTAAAGTTACATTAGTTTTTATCCCCATCTCAGTTAATTTTTTACAAGCTTTTAAACCTTCAATTGTCATTGGAAGTTTTATAACTATATTTTTATGAATTTTTGAAAGAGGAATTGCTTCTTCTATCATTTTATCATGCTCTAAAGAAATAACTTCTGCACTTATTGGCCCGTCAACTATTTGTGATATTTCTCCTATCACTTGTTTAAAATCTCTTCCTTCTCTTGCAATCAAGCTAGGATTTGTTGTAACACCACAAATTACTCCCATATCATTTGCATCTTTTATTTCTTCTATATTAGCTGTATCTATAAATATTTTCAATTTTCCTCCTATTCTTAAACTTCACTAATATTATTATTTTAAATATTTTTCTATATTATTTAAGAAAGTTTCTATATTTTTTCTAGGAGTTGCTAGATTAACTCTTATATAACCTTTCCCAACTTCTCCAAAATGATTTCCCATATATACATTTACTCTTGCTTTTTCTATAAATAATTTTTGAAGCTCAGCATCTTCTATATTTGTTTCTTTAAAATCAATCCAAGCTAAATAAGTTCCTTCAGCATCAATTAATTTTAATTTTGGAATATATTTTTCTAAATATTCCTTCAAATAATTTCTGTTTTCTATAATATATTCCATTGTGTCATTTAACCAATATTCACAATCATTATATGCTACCTCTGTGATAGCTGCCCCGAATATATTAGGATTATGGATTACAGCTTTATCAAAAGCTATTAATATTTTTTCTCTAATCTCTTTATTTGGAATAATTAAGTTAGAAGTTATAACACCTGGAACATTAAAAGTTTTCGTAATAGAACTGCAAATTATACTTCTTCCCTCTGCTTCTTTAGATACACTACATATTGGAATATGTTTTTTAGATGGGAAAGTTAAATCACAATGTATCTCATCTGATATAATATATAAATCATATTTTTTACAAAATTCAACTATTTTCAATAATTCTTCTCTTGTAAAAACTCTTCCTGTAGGATTATGAGGATTACAAAGCATGAATATTTTTGTTTTTTCAGTTACAACTTTTTCTAGATTTTCAAAATCTATCTCATATCTATTATTTTTTAATACTAGTGGACTTTCAATTAAATTTCTATTATTTTTCAAAACAACTTCTGTTAATGTAGGGTAGGCAGGAGTATTTACTATAATGTCATCTCCCACGTCTGTTAATTCTTGAACAATAGTATTTGCACCTATCCCAACTCTAGGTGAATATAATATCCAGTCTTTTTTTATTGTGTAACTATGTCTTTTTTTATACCAGTCTATTGTTGACTTATAATAAGTCTCTGGTAAAATTGTATATCCAAAAATACCATGATTTACAACATCTAACATTTTATTAATAATTTCTTTAGGTGATCTAAAATCCATATCTGCGACTGCTAACTGTAATATATCTTCTCCTAATTCATCTTTATGTTCATCCCACTTTGCACAATTTGTTCCAAATCTATTTATTATCTCATCATAACTATTCATAATTATCTCCCATCTATAATTACTATTTTATTTTTTCATGTTCTTTTAAATATTCTTGATATCTTTCATCTGATTCATCTATTTTAGCTATAAATTTACCTGTATATCCCCAGATAGTTGCAAATATACAACCAGAATAACATAATATTGCCCAAGGTAAATATTCTAAAGTTGGAACTCCTAAAGTTGTTGCCATATACATACCTGCTGCTGTCCAAGGTACTAATGGTTCTATAACTGTAGCTCCATCTTCTAAAGTTCTTGATAAATTTTTAGGATCTAGTTTTCTTGCTAAATAACTATTCTTAAACATTTCACCAGGAATTAATATTGATAATTGTCCATTAGATGTAACACATACTGCAGTGAAACAAGAAACCAAAGTTGCAAGTATTAAACTTCCTGTTGATTTTACACTTTTCAAAACTCTTTCTAAAACTATATCTAAAGATCCGTTTACAGATATTGTTCCTGCAAATCCATAGGCACAAAAAGCTATTAATACTGTTCCAAGCATTGAATTCATTCCACCTCTATTTAATAATCTTGGAATATCTGCTATTACTGATGATGAATCTATTCCTGAAATCATAGAAATATTAAATCCACTTATTGTTGATTCAAAAGCTTGTTGTAAAGTAAACTTTTGGAAAACAATTCCATTAAATAATGCTATAGAACTTGATATAAGCATTACTGGAATAGTTGGTTTTTTCTTAAAAGAACCATATAATACTAATACTGGAGGTAATATAATTAAAGGATTCCATGTGAACATTTTATCTAATGTTGATAATATCACTCCTACTTTTTCTGGTGTTGCCATTTCTGAAACTGGTATTTTTAATCCTACTATTATATAAACAATAGATGATAAAATAAATGCTGGACCTGTTGTAAATATCATGTGCCCAATATGTTCATATAAACTTGTTCCTGCTGCTATTGGAGCTAGATTAGTTGTGTCTGATAAAGGTGACATTTTATCTCCAAAATATGCTCCAGAAACTACTGCACCTGCAACTATTGGAAGTGGCATTCCCATTCCTGCTGCTACTCCCATAAGAGCAACCCCTATTGTCCCAGCACTTCCCCATGAAGTTCCAGTACAAAGGGATACAAATGCAGTTACTACAAATGAAGTGATAACTATAAACTTAGGATTTATTATTTTAAGTCCGTAATATACCATCATTGGAATTGTTCCACCTAGCATCCAACTTCCTATTAAAACTCCAACAATTATAAGGATTAATATTGCTGGCATTGTTTTTGAAAGTTTTCCAACTATTGAATTCATAATATCTTCCCAAGTATAACCTAAATGAATTGCTATAATACCTGCTATTCCTGCAGATATTAACATTAACACCTCTGCTCTTAATCCATAAACCCCATAACCAACTCCTAATAATAATATCATTGAAATAATTGGTATCACTGCCTGTAAAAAACTTGGTTTCTTTTTCATTGTCTCGCCCTCCTAATTATTTATAAAATTCACACATCATCGGATACAGTTGCTTAAACTTGTTATATTTTTCATTATATTTTTTTGATTTCTCTTCATTTGGAAATATTTCTTCAGTAACTTTGATTAAGGAATCACAAGCCATTTTCACATTATCATATTTTTCATCTCCAACAGCTGCTATTATACTTGCTCCAAAGGCTGGACCTTCTATAGAATTTAAAATTTCTACTTTTAAATTAAAAACATTAGAAATTATTTCTCTCCATAATTTATTTTTAGCTCCCCCTCCACTAAGCCTAATAACATTTCCTTTAACTTTCATCTCTTTTAATATTTCATAAGAATCTCTTAAAGCAAAACTTACTCCTTCTAAAACAGCCTTTGTCATATCTCCTCTTGTATCAATTGCACTAAGACCAACAAAAGATCCTCTTATATTAGAATCATTATGAGGAGTTCTTTCTCCAACTAGATAAGGCATGAAGTATATGCTCTCATTTTCTGATTTACTAGCTTCTTCCATTAAAGCTTTGTAGTCATCAGTTTTATTTATATTTTCAACCCACCATTTTAAAGATGATGCAGCAGAAAGTATTACTCCCATTTGATGATATTTAGAAGCTGAATTGCAAAAAGAATGTACCCTAGCCTCATCATCAAATGTATATTCATCACTATTTGAAAAAACTACACCTGATGTCCCAAGTGAAACTGATAAATTTTCTTCACTCACAACCCCAAGTCCAACAGCCCCAATAGCTTGATCTCCACCACCTATAACTATTTTAATATTTTCATTTAATCCTAGCTCATCTGATATTTTCTTTGTTAAAGTTCCTATACTTTCATAAGATTCGTATACCTTTGGTAGTTTACTTTCATCTATACCAGCTATTTTTAACATTTCACATGACCATTTTCTATTTTTAACATCTAACATCAATGTTCCAGATGCATCACTTACATCTGTTGCAAAATTACCACTTAACTTATATGCAATATAGTCTTTAGGAAGCATTATTTTTGATATTTTGTTAAATTTATCTAGTTCATTATTTTTCATCCAAAGTATTTTAGGAAGAGTAAATCCTGTAAGTGCAATATTTCCTGTTAAACTTATTAATTTCTTCTTTCCTATATCATTATTTAAATATTTACATTCTTTTTCAGTTCTTTGATCACACCAAAGCATTGCAGGTCTAATAACCTTATCATTTTCATCTAAAACAACAAGGCCATGCATTTGCCCACTAAAACTTATTGCTTTTATCTTATCTTCATAACCAACCACTAATTCCTTTAAAGATTCAATAGTTTTTTCATACCAGTCACTAGGATGTTGTTCTATCCAACCATCCTTTACAAAAATAAGGGGGTATTCCCTTGAAGATGTTCTTACAACTTCTCCAAGAGAATCCATTAGCAAAGTTTTAACTGATGAAGTTCCTATATCTATTCCAATATACATTTTATTCACCTATCCTAAGATATATTGATTTAATATCATTTCTAATTTTTCTTGGTTTCCAGAAGTATTTTTTATTTCTTTTAAACCTAGAGCATAATCAGAAAGTTCCTTTAATCCAACCTCTTTATTTACTATTTTCTTACCTATTCCAGTATCAAAACTAGAGTATCTTTCTTTTATTATATTTTCCAAAACTTGATCTTCATATAGTTTTGCTGCAACTTGTAATCCCTTTGCAAAAGTATCCATTCCAGCTATATAAGCAAAGAACATATCTTCAACATCAATTGAAGCTCTTCTCAATTTAGCATCAAAATTAAGTCCGCCCTCTTTAAATCCACCATCCATTAACACTTCATACATAGCAAGTGTTGAATCATAAATATTTGTAGGGAATTGATCTGTATCCCAACCTAAAAGAGTATCTCCCATATTAGCATCAATACTTCCAAGCATATTATTTGTTCTTGCCACTCTTAATTCATGTTGAAAAGTATGTCCTGCAAGAGTTGCATGATTTGCCTCTATATTTAATTTAAAATCTTTATCTAAATTATATTTTCTTAAAAATCCAATTACAGTTCCTGAATCAAAATCATACTGATGTTTTGTTGGTTCTTTTGGTTTCGGTTCTATATAGAACTGACCTTCAAATCCAATTTCATTTGCATATTCCTTTGCAAAAGTTAACATTCTAGCTAAATTATCTAATTCTAGACCCATGTCTGTATTTAATAAAGTTTCATATCCTTCTCTTCCACCCCAGAAGACATAACCAGAACCATTTAATCTTTTGGTAATCTCTAATGCTTTTTTAACTTGAGCTGCTCCCCATGCAAAAACATCTGCATTACAAGTAGTTGCCGCTCCGTGAACAAATCTTTTATTTGAAAACATATTAGATGTCCCCCATAAAAGTCTTATTCCTGTTCTTTTCATTTCTTTTTCTATCTCATCAACTATTTCATCTAAATTTTTAAAATATTCCTCTAAAGTATCAGCCTCAGGAGCTATATCTTTGTCATGAAAACAAAAATATTCAATTCCTAATTTTTCCATAAATTCAAATCCTGCTTTAACTCTAGCCTTTGCTTTTTCCATAGGATTTAAAGCATCCCAGCTTCTAATAATAGTTTGTTCTCCAAATGGATCCATTCCTCCACCTGTTAGGGTATGCCAATATGACATTGCAAATTTCAAATGTTCCTTCATCTTTTTCCCTAATACAACTTCTTCAGGATTATAGTATTTAAAAGATAATGCATTTATACTCTTACTGCCTTCATATTTTATTTTATCTATTCCTTTAAAAAATTCCATTTCTCCTCCTATATTTTTGATTAATTAAATTGACTTTAATTTATACTGAAAATATACCCTATTTTTATTTTTATGTCAAGTTTAAATTTATTATATTTATTTTCAGAACATTCTTACACTTTAAAAACCATAGAATTTTAAGAAAGTTACCTAGCTTTAATATGACACAAAAAATTAATTAAATTGACTTATTTTTTATTATATGTTAAATTTTAAATATACATAATTGTCTTAAGGAGAAAGCTTATGAATAATTTAATTTATCAGAAAAAAGAAAAGTTTAAAAATATAAATAGAGCCTACAGTTATATTGCTAAAAACAATATATTTACAAAAAAAGAACTATCTACTTCTCTAAATGTTAGTTTTCCAACAGCGACTAAAATAATAAATATTCTTTTAGAAAAAGAAATTATAGTTGATAGTGGTTTTTCAAATGAAAATATAAAAAGAAAGGCACTTTTATATAAATATAATCCAAATTCTTTTTATTCAATAGGAATAAAAGTAGAACTTCATTCTATTAGTTTTATATTAATAAATCTAAGTGGAATAGAAATAAAAAAAACTGTTATTGTTAAAGAATTTTTCAATGATAACAATTTTGTGTCATATATAAGCGAGCAACTAAAAATGTTCTTATTGAATTTTGAATATAAAAATAAAATAATAGGAATAGGAATTTCCCTTTCTGGGATAGTTAATAATGATAAGAAAATTTTTGAAATAGGAACAAATTTTAATATATTTGCTAAAAACTTTGATATTTTAGAAGAAACTTTTAATTTACCAGTTTATTTAATAAATGAAGCTAACGCTGGTGCTATGGGAGAGTTCTTTTTAAACGAAACTGGTGATTTTAATAACTTAGCTTTTATTTCTATTGAATCTGGAATAGGAGCAGGAATAATATTAAATGGAAATCTTTATTCAGGATCAACATCTAAGGCTGGAGAGTTTGGACATTTCACAGTGGAATTAAATGGAAGAGCTTGTAACTGTGGAAATCACGGATGTCTTGAGACTTATTGTTCTAATGAAGCTTTAATTAAAAGCTTTGAAGAAGAATTTAATTTTAAAAATTTATCATTTGTGGAAATATTTTCTAAAAAATTATACGAAAAAGAAAAAGGAAAGAAAATCTTAGATGAATATACAACTTATCTTGCATCAAGTATTAGAAGTCTTCTCTTCTTACTTGATTTAGATAAAATTATTATTGGAGGCCTTATAGCTAACTATAAAAATATAATAGAAGAAGCTCTTACAAAAAAAATATTCAATAATATATTTTTTAAAAACAATAATATCTTAGAATTTTCAAATTATGGTGATTTTTCTAATTTAATTGGAGCTGCATTTTTACCTGTAAGTCATTTTTTAGAAAAGCTAGAAAAATAGATATAATCATAAAAGACTGCAAATTATCTTTGCAGTCTTTTTATTTTTATAAAATATTCTTTTAGCATATTCTCTTTATTTTTTAATTTCTTTAAATATATCCTTAAAAATATTTTTAATTCCCTTTCTAAAATCATTATTTGATAAAAAAATTAGAAGTGATATAATAGTTGTTAATATAAATATCTCAAAACCCTTTAAAGTCCAGTCGTAAAAATCACTTATATTTTTATCAAAATATTTATTTACAATATTACTAACCAATAATATTGATATTATTGAAAGAAAAATATAGTTTAAATATAATCTTGCATAACAACCTATACTTTTTTTAAAGCATCTTTTAAATACTAGTATTGGTTTTAATATCAATATTACAAATATATCAGAAACAATTGTCCCTATTATTACTCCATTTAGTCCTATCTTTATAACTAATATCAAAGAAACAGAAAAATTTAATATACTTTCTAATATAGGTAATTGTATATCATCAAAAAATCCATAAGAATTTTTAAATTTCTCAGTTATACATCTTATAAATATTATATATAAATTTACACTTAATAAAAATACAGTTTCTTTAATAAAAGTGTTTTCCTTTCCTATCCAAATAATAACAAAATCAGTGGATAGTTCATAAAAACAATACGTTCCTATAACTCCCATAAATACATAAACTATATTTATTTTTTTCCATAAATTAAAATTTTCTTCATCTGAATGTATTGCTACAAATCTACCAATCATTGGAGATAAGACTCCTGTTATAACATTTAAGCTCATTTTAAGTAATTTTATTAGCATACGATAACTTGCATATACCCCTACTGTTTTCAAGGATATAAATTTTGATATTAATATTAAATCTGTATTAAAAACTACTAATTCTCCAATTCTATGAAAAAACAAATTTTTTAAATTTTTCACTATAATTTTGTCCCTTATCTTTGTTTTTTTTATAAAAGAATAATTTTTATTATAGTATTTTTTAAATAATAAATATTGAATTCCAGTCTCAAGTAATATACAACTAATAAATAATAAAAATGATTTATATCTTAAAATAACATAAATCTTCAATATTTGACTTAAAATCCTAGTTGAAGCCTGAACTACTCTAACAAAATTATATTCTTGATTAGCTGTAAATAATATATTATATTTTATAAATAAATAATTTAATACTGTATTAGTTAAGTATAATATCCAATATAAAATTATCATATTAGTTATATTTATATCTTTTATAAAAAATTTTAAAAATGGAACTAAAACTAATCCCATAATTAAAATAAAAAAGGCTATTTTTTTATATAAACTAGATATTGTAGATATAACTATGTTTAATCTTCTATAATCTTTTTCAGCAAGAGGTTTATATAAAGAATAGGCTGAAGCAGATCCTAATCCCATCTCAACAATACCTAAATATGCTAGAAGTTGAGTAAATAATCTCATTAATCCTAAATATTCAATTCCCATAAATTCTACAAAATATTTATTTACTATAAAACTTATAATACAAGGAATAAATGTACATATAAAATTAATAAGCATACCCTTATATACTTTTTTTAAGAACATAAAATCTCCTTAATTAACTAAAATTTTTATTTCTTTTTAGTTTTTTTAAATATAAAAATAAAGTTAAAAAATATTTGCTTTTTGAGAGCAATAATATATATATAAATAATTGATTTATATTCCTTATTTCTTTTTGATATTCTTTTCTTATGTTTATAAAATCTTTAAATATATTATCATTCATTATTTCTTTATAAAACTTTGATATTTTTTTATCATCCTTTTTTAATTTTTTTTCATTTAAATAATTTACAATCATATAATCAATAAAATTTTCATAATTTTTTAGCTTTATTTTTAATTTTATAGAATCTTTAAATTTCATATCATCCATAAATTCAACTAAAAATAATATTATCTCTGACTTTAACTCCTTCATATTTTTATGATATTTTTTACTTAATTTTCCCGAATCATTTTCTCCTATAACATAATTATATAAAGGCTTTTTTATCGTTTTTATCGTTTTTACTTTTTTGAATACTTTGCATGTAAACACAAGATCTTCATATAATTCCATATTTTCATTATACAAAATATTATTTTCTATAACTATATCTCTTTTTATAATTTTTGACCATGTAAATCCAAAAATTTCATTTTTTATTTTTAAATCATTATAAATATATTCTTTATCTAAAGACAAAGAATTAAAAGAAGGCGCTTTTATCTGAAGTAACTTCCTTTGTAAATCTATAAATTTAATTCCAAAATATAATATATCTGGAGTATCTTTTTTTGTTTCCTTATCTAATATTTCTAACATATCTTTTTCTATATAATCATCTGAATCTATAAAAACTAAATATTCACCCTTTGATTTTTTAATCCCTTTATTTCTTGAATAACTTACACCTCTATTCTCTTGATTATATATTTTTATTCTTTGATCATAATTTCTATAGTTATTGCAAATGTTAATACTATTATCCTCAGAACCATCATTTATTATAATAATTTCATAATTTTTATAGGTTTGACCTAATATAGAATCCATACACTGTTTTAAGCTATTTTCTGAATTATAAACTGGTATTATTATACTAAATTTTATCTTTTTCAAATTTCCTCCTATATATTCTAATTTCTATTCATCTAACATTCCTTTTAAAATATCTAATGATTTTTCTTTTATTATATCTATTTTTTTATTTATTTCATCATAATTTAATTCCCCCATTTTTAAAATATCATTTTTGATACCATCTCTATCACAAATAGATAACATTTTTCCTAAAGAATCCATTCTAGATTTATGGGCTCTATTAAAATATGCAAATTTTTTATTGAAATATAAAGAAAATAACAATCCATGATAAGAAGCTGTAGAAATAAATTCAGCATTATAAATTAAAGTTAAAAACTCTTCTATACTTTCTGGTTTAATATTTTTCACCTTGGATAATGGTAAGCTATAATTAATATAATATATTTTCAAATTATTTCTAGCAGCATATCTCATTGCTGATTCTAAACATTTATTATTAGAGTCATTAAAATAAACCAATACATATTTTTCATTTTTATCCTCTTCCATTATAAATTTATTCCATTCATTTTTAATCAACATAGTTGGATCACATACCACATCCACTTTTTTCTTTACTAATTCATCTACCCATTTTTTAGCTTCTATTTCTCTAACTGCTATTTGTTTAAAATCAGTCAACAGTTTTTTAACTTCTATTTTTTGATTTTCTTTCCATTTATTTCCAATAGAAGATGAAAAAGAATATTTTTTATTTTTATTTTTTATAAAATTTAAAAAATAAGTATAATCATTAGAAGTTATATCTAATCCCCAAACAATATCGCTTCCTACAAAAAATTTATCATATTTATTGCTTGAGTCTTTTATATTATTAACATTATACGGTTTACTTAATTTTACATTATTCTTTAAAAATAAAGTTAACTTCTTATATTTTTTTCTGATTTTATTATATATTAAAATTTCTTTAATATTTTCTTTTAGCTTTAAATGTAATCTAATATTTTTAGGAATTTCTTTATCTTCTAAAAATTTACAATTATAATTTATTATTTCAGGTTCTTGACCAAGATTTTCAATAGCTTTATACAGTCCATATGTTTGTAACATAGAACCAAAATTTGTAGTATTATGAAATGTTAATATCCCTATTTTCATGCCTTTTTATTTCCTTTCTTTTTTATATTATAATAATCTTTTAAAGTTATGCCCTTATAACCTTTTTTTATAGCATATATAAATAATTCTTTCATTGAATCATATAATTTTTCTATATCTTTTTCTTCCTTAAAATAAGGGCTCCCTCCTGGCATAAGTTCTGAAGAATGAATCATAAACTCTAAATAATCACTTTCTTTTTCTATTTTATTTATTGCCTTTTTCATTTCTTCCAAGGTACTTAATGCAGGTCTTAACCAAATATTATTTCCTTTTAGAAGAACTCTTGCCCTATGTTTTAAACTCCCTTGACTAAAATATCTAAATTTTCTAATAGACATTGGTACCTCTAATATATTGTTGTATATATAACTACAATCTTTTTTATATTTTTTATAATCTATTCCAAATTGAGTTCTACCTTGTGTCTTAGAATAATCTACAAAAGGAGTTACTGAACAATCAACTTTTAATCCGTATTTTTTTAATACCTTAAAATATAAATCGTTTATTATCCATCTTCCTGCTCTATGAGAAATAATTTTTGTTCCTATTTTTTTTTCTAATAACTCCAACATATTTTTTATTTTTAATTCCATTATTTCTTCTGGATATTCTACTAAAAAGGGATTCCCATCATATTTTTTTTCTAATTTATAAAAAGGAGGACTATTCCATGCATGTAAATGCATCCCCACTTCACATTGATTATTCTTTAACACTCCTTTTATATATTCAACAAAATAGTCATCATTAACCATTTCATAATTTGTTAAATAAACTGGCTTTAAATTAAATTTATTACATAAATTTTGAAATCTTGGGATATATTTTGAATTATTAGTTGTGATCTTTCCTCCATTATAAGCCCATAAATTGTCTCCTTCTGTATCCACTGTTATAATAAAATATTTCACTTTTTTTCTCCTTTTTTATTCATAAAATATACTTTCCCATTCTTTTTTTATAACTTTAATATCATGTCTTTTACCCATTTTTAAGCTATTTTTTGAATAATAATCATAATTATTGTATATTTTTTTTATTCCTTCTATAAATTTATTTTCTTCCCATTCTTTTTCTAGTAATATTCCATTATCAATAACTATGTCACTTGCTCCTTCAAATGTATTTCTTAAAATAATAGGTAATCCTCTTCTCATAGCCTCTATACTTGTTATAGGATAACCTTCCACATCACTTGTTATTACTAAAATTCCTGACTCATCCAATTTATTTTTAACTATGTCTGTTGGACCACATAAAAATACATTTTTTAGTTTTTCTTTTATTATTATTTGTTCTAATATTTTTTTATCTAGACCATCTCCAAAAATTTTAAGCTTAAAATCAGGCAACTTTTTCATAACTCTTATAGCTAAATCAAACCTTTTATTTTCATTATCTAATCTTCCTATCATTATTAAATTTTTATTTCTTATCTTTACTTTTTCTAATAAATCAAGCTCGCAAGAATGTCTTATAACTTTTATCTTTTCCATTGGAAATTTATATTTTTCATTTAATATATATCTATCTTTTAAAGAAGTTACTACAAAATAACTTAATTCTTCCTTAGATTTTTCAAATAAATTAATTTCTGAATTATAATAATTCCAATTTTTGTAACATCTATCTAATTTAGTATGTTGAACTAATATTTTTTTACATTCAATAGCATCTAATTTTTTTAAATCTTGAGGAGATCTTAAAATACAAATATCTGGATTTATACTTTTTATTTTTTTCATTAACTTTTTTTCTCTTAATTTATTATTTAAAAATCTATTAATTACTTTAAATAGAAAACTCCCCCTTGAAACTTCTTCTACATTATCAACTTTAAATATTTTTTTATCTTTTTTTTTATTCGCTAAAAAAATAATATTATCATAAAACATCTTTTGCAATGTCCTTCCAAAAGTTTGTATCCCTCCTTGAATGCCTGGATGACATCCTCCTGCTAAAAATAATATTTTTTTATTCATAAATTTTCTCCCTTTTAAATAATCTTACTTTAAGTTTTTATTACTGAAATAAAAATCTATAGGGGACTACTCCAGAAGAAGATTCATATAGTATTATATATAAATAAAAACTAGTAATTATACAAATTGTTGTAACAACTAAAAACTTCAAATCTTTTCTTTCTATCTTGCTTACTATATTTGGAATAAAAATTATTAACCCTATGGAAAAATAATTAACTACTCTAACAAATAAAGAAAACTTTAAAGCTATGATTTGTAAAAAAACTGCAAGGGTTAACATATGATAAAACATAACATTTCTATCTCTTTTTATCTCTAATTTCTCTAAAACATATCCTAAAGAAAGAACCCCTACAATCATTATTAGCATTCCTTTCCCTTGCCCACTATTTAAATGACTCGTATACCTTAAACTATATTTATTTGAAAAAGTAAACAGTAATATCAATATTTTATCTGCATATAAATGAATTAAACCAGTTATTAAAAGTGTAAAATAAATGTAATTAAGATTTACTTTTATTGGATAAAGAATATAAGCTAATATAAAAATTGCTGCTGTTATATGAATTGAAATTGCAATAAAATAATAAAATAAAAACTTTTTTATATTTCTTTTTCTTATATAATCCAATGTATTTATCATTATAAGTACAGCTAAAACTTGTCTTAATATATTTAAACTCGCTATAAAAAAACCTAAACTTAAAAACAAAAAGAAACTAAACCATGGAATTTTAGAATTATCATATATAAATTTTGTAATTAAAATCATTACTATAATAGCAATCATAACTAAAAAATATCTTTCATTTTTACTTATTAATCCTAGGACTTTATTAAAAATTGCAAATCCTCTTTCAATACTTTGCTGTTTTAAAAATAATTCCTTAAAAGTACTTCTACTGAATCTTCTAAAATAACTAATATAGCTAAAAGTATCTGTCCCTAAATAAATATATCTTAATGATGAAACCAGAAAAAATATACTAAATATTACTCTTTTTTGAATGCACTTATTCTTTATAAAAGAGCAAATAAAAATAAGAATTAACATTATAAAGTAAATTTTCATTATTCTCTCCCCCTTTTATTAAATGTTTTCTAATAATTTACTATATTTTCCTATTATTTTTTCTAAATTATATCTATCTAAAACAATATTTCTTATCTTATCTTTATTCTTGTCCTCATATAAATTCTTTAAGATTATATTTTTAACTTCTAATTTATTATTAAAATCAATTATATTTCCATTAATCCCCTCTTCTATTATTTCATTAATTCCACCAGGTGAATCATTGCAAATTGAATATAATCCGCATACCCCTGCCTCTAATAGAGAATTTGGAAATCCTTCATATCTAGAACTTAAAATAAATAAATCAGCATTTTTCATATATATATATGGGTTTCTTTTTCTACCTAGTAAAAAAACTGTCCCTTCTAAATCATATTTTTCTATCATATTATCTAGATTTTTTCTTTCTTTTCCTATTCCTAAAATATATAATTTTATATTAGTCCCTTTAAAAAGCTTCATAATTTCTATTATCTTATCAAAACCTTTTTGTCTAGAAAGTCTTCCCACACATAAAAGATTTTTATTTTTACTATTAAACTCTATTTCCATTTTCTTTTCACTTAATTCTTTTATTTCTTTAAAATTAACAGGATTATTAATTTCTATTATTTTTTCTTTTGAAATTTTAATATTTTTCATTAAATCTTCTGTCATATCTTTAGATTGACTTATTATTTTATTAAAATTTCCGTATGCTATTTTTAAAAATATTTTTCTTAAGCAACTAAAATTTGATTTAGAAATTAAATTTAATTGTCTATTTATAAACTTAATATTTTTTAAAAAAGGGCTTATAAAAACTCCAACTAGCATAGATATCTCAAAGGAAAAAATTATAACTATATCTGGTTTTATTTTTTTCAATTTCTTATATATTTTTATTATTGAATATCTACTTTTTCTACAATTAAGAATACTATATTTAACTTCACTCCTTAATTTTTTAAAAGCATCTCCCTTTTCCTTGGTTAAAATTAAATGCAGATCAAATTTATCTAAAGATAAGTTATTTAATAAATTATAAGCTACTCTTTCTGCTCCACCATGTCCCCATAAACTAGGTAAAATAAAACAAATTTTTTTTTTCATTTTATCTCCTTTGCATTAAGTAATATACATCTTCTAAATCTTTTACTATAGATTTTATATTATATCCATTATTTGTAATTTCTTTTGATGTATTTCTTCTTCCATTTTCATAAGATGTTTCTAGTATTTTTCTAGCCCAGTATTTACTTGATTCTTTTAATGAAATATATTTCACACTATTTAATATTTTAGATTCCTTTGTTATAGAATCTGAAACTATACAATTTAATCCAGAGGCTTGTGCTTCTATAAGAGACATTGGCATACCTTCAAATATTGATGGAAATAAAAAACTATCCATTCCTTGCAAATAATCCCCTACATTTAAAACACTTCCTGCAAATATAACTTTAGATTCTAATTTCAACTTTTTTATCTGCTCTTTTATCTGTTTTTCTAAAGATCCTTCTCCAACAATTAAAAGTATTGAATTAGGATTAATCTTATAAACTTCATTAAAAATTTCAATTAAAAATTTATGATTTTTAGGATAAGTAAATGTCCCTACATGTCCTATTACAAATTTCCCATTTAACTTTAAAGCTTTTCTTATTTTTTTTCTTTTTTTCTCATTAAAAATATATTTTTCAACTTCTATCCCATTTTTTATAAGTTTATAATTTTTATTATTTAATATTTTTTTTCCAAACAACCATTTTCCTGCTTCATTAGAACAAGCAAAGAAATAATCTCCTATATATCTTATGGGAAGTTGCATAATATTTTTAGCTATTTGTTCTAAGCTATTCCCTCTAGAAGCAGTGCTATGGCTATGAGCTATTGTTATTCTTCCATATTTTTTAGCTATTTTTAAATATATGGCAGCTATACTTCTTATATGACCATGAATTATTTTATGCTCTTTATGATTTTTAAAAAAATTATTCCATTCTTTTTTATAAATAAAATGATTTTTCCCTTTATATCTTGATACCCTATATATTCTTCCTCCTAAAGCTAACACCTCATCTTCATAATCACATTTTTCATTCGTATGGATCATGAAATCAAATTGAATTTTTGATCTATCAATATTCCTATATATATTCATTACAAGAGTTTCAGCTCCACCTATATTTAAGGTTGCTAAAACCTGTAATATTCTTATTGGCTTATTCATATTTATTTCCTTTTAATAATTTTATTTTCTATAATACATCACATACCAATCTGTAAATTTTTGTAATCCTTCTTCTATACTTGTTTTTGGTTTAAATCCTATTTCATTTTGCAATTTATCTGTCGATGCATAGGTTTTTGGAACGTCTCCTAACTTTATTGCCTCATATATTTTCTCAAATTCTATGTTTTTATTTAAAGACTTACTTAAGCATTTTTCTAAAGTTAATATAAATGTCATTAATTTCTCTGGATTATTATTTCCTATATTAAATACTCTATGAAGTTCTTTAATATTGGGACCTTTATCTATTAATTTTTCTATTCCTTCCACTATATCATCTACATATGTGAAATCCCTATAAAGATCATGCTCAAAATCACCATTATTATATATGTGAATTTCTTCATTATTAAAATATTTATCAGTGAATCCAAAATAAGCCATATCAGGTCTTCCCATTGGACCATACACTGTAAAGAATCTAAGTCCTGTTGCTGGTATTTTATATAAATGACTATAAGTACTTGCCATTAATTCATTTGACTTTTTAGTAGCTGCATATAATGATACTGGACTATCCACATTATCACTTTCTTCAAATGGCACTTTCTTATTATTTCCATATACAGAACTTGATGAGGCGTAAACTAAATGCTCAACTGAATAATATCTACAAGCCTCTAATATATTAAAGAATCCTTCTATATTACTTTTTATATATGCATCAGGATTTTCTATTGAATATCTTACTCCCGCTTGAGCTGCAAGATTTACAACTATATTTGGTTTTTCATTTTTAAATATTTCTAATATTTCTTCTTTATTTGAAATATCTTCCTTTATAAATTTAAAATTTTCAAATTTATTTAAAATACCCAGTCTTGTATGTTTTAGGTTAATATCATAGTAATCATTGATATTATCTATTCCAATTACTAATTTTCCTTTTTCTAATAATTTTTTAGATAAATAATATCCTATAAAGCCAGCTGCCCCTGTTATTAAATATTTTTTATTCATATAATTAAACTACACCTCTATTCTTTTATTTATATAGCCTTTAGTAGCTTCTATATTTTCTTTTATTATGCAAGGATTACCAATAACTATTGAATCATTTGGAACATCTTTATTACAATATGTGTTTGGAGCTATTAGTACATTATTTCCTATTTTTATTTTTCCAACTATTGTTGAATTTACTCCTATCCAAACATCATTTCCTATTATAGGAGCTCCCTTCCTTCCCCCTCTATTTTCTTTTCCTATTGTAACTCCTTTATGAATATTAATATTCGAACCTAAAATAGTTTCAGGATTAATTGTTATATTATAAGGATGTCCCATATAAAATCCGGGACCTATAACAACTGATTTATCAATCTCTATACCATATCTTAATCTTATTTTCCTTAACAAAAATTTTATTATAATTTTCATTAATTTATTTTTAGTTATTTTAGATTTTCTAAAAAGATAAATAAATAATAAATCATGATGAGTTAATAATAATAGAAAATCCTTATTTATATAATCTCTTTTGTAATATCTATAAAAATCATAGTTAAAATTATCTTTCATAATTACCTTCCTATTGAATAATATTCTATATTATTTTCACTCATCTCTTTCGTGTCATATATATTTCTTCCATCATATACAAGAGGTGTTCTCATTAATTTAAAATCTTTTCCACGTAAATCTCTTATCTCTTTCCATTCTGTAAAT
>JAUTCN010000015.1 GCA_030673965.1 Fusobacterium sp. JB019
TCGAACTATCGACCGTACGGGTATGAACCGTATGCTCTAGCCAACTGAGCTATCTAGGCACGTTTGGTGGAGATAAGCGGGATCGAACCGCTGACCTACGCAGTGCAAGTGCGTCGCTCTCCCAAACTGAGCTATATCCCCTCGAACAAGAAATATAATACCAAATAATACAATTTTTGTCAATAAAAATTTTATATTATTTCTGAAAATAATATAAAATTATAGAGAAATCTATATATATCAAATGATTTTCTAACTTCTTTTATTGAAAAAATTTGCAATATCTTTTATTTTATTTGTTGCAAAAATTATTTCCTCTTCAGTATTATTATATCCAAAAGAAAATCTAACAGTTCCTTTTTCATAAGTTTCTAAAAATTTATGAGCTAAAGGAGCGCAATGGAAACCACTTCTTGTGCAAATGTTGAAATTTTCACTTAAAATAGATGAAAATTCTGAACTAGAAACATTTTTTATATTTAAACTAACTACAGGGCCTCTATCTTTTTTTAAATCTCCATAAATTATCAAATTTTTAACATTTTTTAAATTTTCAATAAATAATTTTGTAAGTTCAGATTCATGATTTCTTATTTTATCTAATCCAATAGAATTAATATAATCAATACCTGCTCCTAAAGAGATTATTCCAGGAGTATTTAATGTTCCGCATTCAAGAGCTTCAGGCATAACTGAGGGCTGTCTTTCTAATTTAGAAAAGCTACCAGTTCCACCTTCTAAAAGTGGAGAAAGGGAAGTGTTTTCATTAATATATATACCACCAATTCCTTGGATTCCAAATAATGATTTATGTCCAGTGAAACAAAGAATATCAATATTGCTTTTTAAAACATCAATGTCTAAAAAACCAGCACTTTGAGAAGCATCTAAAATAAATAAAAGACCATAATCTTTACATATTTTTCCAATAATATCTATATCAAAAATATTTCCAGTAACATTAGAAATATGATTAATAATAATAGCTTTAGTGTTTCTTTTAATTTTAGAAATAATACTTTTTTTTAAAGACTCACTTGAATGTTCAGGGAGTATAAAGGATAATTCTACATTTTTTTCTTGCTCTAGAAAATGTAGAGGTCGTAATACAGAATTATGTTCAAAAACTGAGGTTATAATATGAGAATTTTCAAAAGGATACCCTTTTATGGCCATATTAAGACTTTCACTTGCATTTTTAGTAAAAGCTATTTGAAGCGGATTGTTTATATTGAAAAAATTTGCTATTTTTTCTCTTATACAAAAAATTTCTCGGTTAATTTTAACAGCTTTATCGTAGGCACTTCTACCTGGATTAGCATTTAAATTAATCAAAGCATTTGTAACTTTTTCTATCACTATATCTGGTTTCGGATTAGAAGTTGCAGAATTATCAAAATAATATTCTTTAGACATTAGTATTCTCCTTAAATTTTATTATGTATTATTTTAAGATTTTAACACAAAAATAAAATTTCTTCAAAAATATAATTGAAATTCTTTGATAAATATGATATAACTAGAGGGCTGTATGATATTTTATTAAATAATTTTGGAGGAATAAGAGATGACAAAGAAAGAATTAGCAAACGTACTTTTTGAAAGAGGAACATTTAATTCAAAAGCTGAAGCTGAAAGAAAATTAGAAGCAGTATTAAATATAATGGAAGAAACATTAGTAGCTGGAGAAAACATTAACTTCATAGGATGGGGAAAATTAGAGGTTGTTGAAAGAGCGCCTAGAATTGGAAGAAACCCTAAAACTGGAGAAGAAGTTCAAATAGAAGCTAGAAAAAGCGTTAAATTCAAAGCTGGAAAAACTTTATTAGGAAAATTAAACTAATTTAGATTAATAAATTATTGAGAGGACAGATAGTCCTCTTTTTTTATTTGCTTTAATTTTATAAGATAAAAAAATCCTTGCATATTTTAAAATTATGGGCTATATACAATAGTGAAGATATTTACAAATAAGTTTTTACAGGGGGTTATTTTTATGAAGAATTATACTACAGATAAAATAAGAAACGTAAGCTTTTTGGGACATAGGGGTTCTGGTAAAACATCTTTGGTTGAATCATTGTTATTGAGAGCAAATGTAATCAGTAATTTAGGAAATATTGATAAAGGAAATACAATTTCAGATTATGATGATGAAGAAAAATTGAGAAAATTTTCAATAAATACATCAGCTATATCTTTAGATTATGATGGTCATATTTATAATATTTTAGATACTCCTGGATATTTTGATTTTTCAGGGGAATGTTTGTCAGCGTTGACAGTTGCAGCAGGAGCAGTTGTAGTTTTAGACGCCAGTGCAGGTATAGAAGTAGGAACAGAAAAAGCTTGGAGATTATTAGAAGAGAGAAAAATTCCAAGAATATTATTTATAAATAAAATGGATAAGGGAGCAATAAATTATAAAGATATATTAATAAATTTAAAAGAAAAGTTTGGGAAAAAGATTGCGCCATTCTCAATTCCTTTAGGTGAAGGAGAGAAATTTAATGGATTTATCGATGTGGTAGAGGATAAATGCAGAATAAACGTAGGAAATCATTGTGAGGATAGACCATTAGTAGAACATGAAGATTTTGAAAGCATTAAGAATTTACTTTTAGAAGCAGTAGCAGAAACAAGTGAAGAAGCTATGGAAAAATATTTCAATGGAGAGGAATTTACAATTGAAGAAATTCATGAAGGGCTTAGAAAAGGAGTTATTAATGGAGATTTAGTACCAGTATTAGTTGGATCAGCAACTAATATGATAGGGATTCATACTCTATTTGAAATGATATTTGATTATATGCCAACACCAGCAGAAGCAAATGATGGATTAGTACATGGTATAAATCCAGAAACTAAAGAAGATATTACAAGAAAAGTAAGTCAAGAAGAACCTTTTTCAGCCTTTGTATTTAAAACTATAGTGGATCCTTTTATTGGTAAAATTTCTTTATTTAAAGTAAATACAGGAACAGCAACAAAAGATATGGAAGTTTTAAATGCTACTCAAAATAAGAAGGAAAAATTAAATAATCTTTATTTTGTAAGAGGAGTAAAACAAAGAGATACAGATAAAGTTGTTGCAGGAGATATAGCAGCGACAACAAAATTACAAGACGTAAAAACAGGGGATACTTTATGTGATAAAAATAATCCTATTATTTATGAAAATATAAGATTTCCAAAACCATGCTTATATATGAATGTGATACCTGTTAAAAAATCAGATGATGAAAAAATAAGTACAAGTTTACAAAAGTTAGTAGAAGAAGATCCAACTCTTGAAGTTATTAGAAATGCTGAAACAAAAGAACTTTTATTAGGGGGGCAAGGGAAAAAACATTTAGAAGTTGTATTAAGCAAATTATATAATAAATTCCAAGTACAAGCAGAACTAACAATTCCAAAAATAGCTTACAGAGAGACTATTAGAAAGGAAGCTTCTGTTCAAGGAAAGCATAAAAAGCAATCTGGAGGAGCAGGACAATATGGAGAAGTGTATATAAAGTTTGAACCTCTTTATACAGGAGAATATGAATTTGTAGATCATATTAAGGGAGGAGTGGTTCCTAAGCAATATTTACCAGCTGTGGAAAAAGGATTACATGAGGCGTCTAAAAAGGGTCCTTTAGCAGGTTATCCAGTGATAAATTATAAAGCTACTATTTATGATGGATCTTATCATCCTGTAGATTCTAATGAGATTTCTTTTAAACAAGCTGCCATATTAGCTTTTAGAAAAGCTATGGAAGATGCAGCTCCTGTATTATTGGAACCTATTGTGAAAATGGAAATAATTATTCCAGAAGAATATACTGGAGATGTTATGGGAGATATGAATAAAAGAAGAGGGAAAATATTGGGAATAGATCCTTTAAAGTACGGAGATCAAAAAATATCTGTAGAAGTTCCTCATAAAGAAGTTTTAGGATATGCAACAGATTTAAAGGCTATTTCTCAAGGTAGAGGAAGTTTTGAATTTCATTTTATAAAGTATCAAAATATGCCAGAAGACGTAGCTAAAAAAGTTATAGAAGAAGCATAGTTTTTTTAAAGAATAAAAAGCTGATTATTAATAATCAGCTTTTTTCATCCAATTTAATATCCAATTAAAAATTTCGATATTATTAATTTCGTTATGTAATTCATGCCTACAGTTTGGAAAAAATTTTAAAGTTAAATTTTTAAAATTTTGTTTTAAATAATAATTATATAAGGAAACTACATTTTTTTCAAAATAACCAACAGGATCTAAAGAACCACTAATAATAAGTATTGGTTTATTTTTTGAAATATTTTCACAAGATTCTTTTATATAAAGTTGATCTAAAAAAAAGAAAAACTCTTTGTAAAAACTACTAGAATAAGGAAAACCAGTTAAATTATTTTTGTTATAATTTTTTATTGAATCAATATTTCTAGTAAGCCAACTATTCTTAAGATTATCTTTTTTAAATTTAGAATCATAACCTAAAAATATAATTTTATGTATTAAATCAGCTTTTTTATTTTTATAAAATTTATCTAAAATTAAAGAAAAATATTTAGCAAATTTCCAAAGAAAAAAAGGTTTATAAGAAGATCCAGCTAATATATAACCTTTTATTATAGAAGAACAAGTTTTCATATGTTCTTGAGCTATAAAAGATCCCATGCTATGTCCTAAAATATAAATAGGTATATCAGGATATTTTTTCTTCAATTTATATGAAAAATCAATTTGATCTTTAATTAGAATATTAAAATCATAATTAAAAGCCCCTAAATTATTAGCAAATTTTTTACCGTGATATTTATGTTCCTCAATGAAAACAATATAACCTTTTTGTTTATAAAAATTTATAAAATCTTTATACCTTTCTTTACACTCACTCATTCCATGTATTATTTGTATAATTCCCTTGATATTATCCATAAAAATCCTTTTTTACTTTAAATGTGAAATATTAGAAAAATCCAATATTTTAAATTCATTTTTACAATATTCTACAATAGTGAAACTAGTATTTTTTGGAACATTTTTTTCACCAAAGTATTCAATGCCTTCTTTTTTAATGAAAGTAAAAATAGCTTCAAGTAAGATTCCGTGAGAAACAATAAGTAATGTGTCTTTAGAATTATGTTTTTTAATTAATTCTTGAAGACCTTTTTGCGCTCTTTCGTAAACATTTTGAAAAGTTTCACCGTGAAAATCTGTAGGATCATAATGTTTACCATCGTTCCAAAAATTATAGAACTGATTAGGATGAATTTTTTGGAAATATTCTTTAGGAACTCCTTCCATATCTCCTAAATTTATTTCTCTAAAATTTGGGATAGTATCTACTTGAGGATTGATTCTATCTTTAGTTAAAATAGCTAATGTTTCTTTAGCTCTTCCTAATGGTGATGAATAAAAATGTGTAAATTCAATAGAGTTAAGTTTTTCTTTAAGCTTTTCAGCCTGTTCTCTTCCAAGTTCTGTAAGAGGAGAATCTTTAATACCTTGGAAAATTCCTTTTTTATTCCAAATTGTTTGTCCATGTCTAACAAAATATAATATCATTTAAATAATAACCTCCATAAAAATATAAAATATCTTTTATAAATCAGATATTTTTAGTATAATAGTTATGATTAACTTAGTATATTTTACACAAAAACTAGGAGGATGTAAAATGAAATTTGTAGGAGTAATACCGGCGAGATTTGGATCAAGTAGATTAGAAGGGAAACCTTTAAAGGATATTTGTGGATATACCATGATAGAATGGGTTTATAAGAGAGCTAAAAAATCAGACTTAGATGATGTTGTGGTAGCCACTGATGATAGCCGAATTTATGATGAAGTTTTAAAATTTGGTGGTAAAGCTATAATGACGAGAAAGGATCATGAAAATGGTACTAGTAGAATAGCAGAAGTTTGTGAAAAAATAGATAAAATGGATGTTATTATAAATATTCAGGGAGATGAACCATTAATTGAAAAGGAAATGATTAATTCTTTAATAGATTGTTTTAAGAATGAACCAGATTTAAAAATGGGGACATTAAAACATAAGTTGAAAACAATGGAGGAAGTAAAAAATCCAAACAGTGTTAAAGTTATAACAGACAAAAATGATTATGCATTATATTTTTCTAGATCAGTTATTCCTTATCCTAGAAAAGAAAACTTGAATAATTATTTTAAACATATAGGGATTTATGGTTATAAGAAAGATTTTGTAATTGAGTATTCTAAGTTGCCCCAAACAAAATTAGAAATTTCAGAATCTTTAGAACAGTTAAGAGTTTTAGAAAATGGTTATAAAATAAAAGTTTTAGAAACAGATTGTCAAATAGTAGGAGTAGATACAGAAATAGAATTAGAAAAAGTAAGAGAAATAATAAAGTCTAAAAAAATAAATATTAATGAGGAGTAATATATGAAGAAAATTTATAGAATTTTTGCCACGATAATGCTTTTATTTTTAATTGGATGTTCTAATAGTTCAACAAAATATAATGTAAATTCTAAAGAATTTTATCAAGAAAATAGAGTTTCTTATTTTGAAAAATATGGTTATCCTGAACCTAAAATGAAATTAGGCTCAACTCTTCCTTATTTACAAGCAACGAGTCATATGAGAACGGGCAAATTTTTAAATAAATATAATGAAAGAAAAACTTTGAAATTTTTTAAAGATTTAGATGTTAAAGGTTATGGAGATAATTCTTATTACTGGAGATGGTATTTTTCAATAGATAGAAATTCATACGGTAAAAGTATAGGAAAAACTTTATCACAAGCTTCAAGATCAAGATATAACCATGTGTACACACTATATAATGGAAAATGGATATATAAGAATTTAAATTATAATTGTTTAGGAACTTTAAAAGATATTATTGTAATGGAAAGGGGGAAATCAGGAGTAATAACATATCTATTAATAAAAGGAACTAATGGAACATATTTATTAAAGGGAGAATATACAGTTAGAAAAGTTTTAGGACTGAATAGAAAAAATACAGGTAGATTAGTAAAAGTTTATTTGTCAAAAAATGGGACAGGAGAATATTCAAAAAAAGTAACTTTAAAAAATCCTAACTTACTATTATCAGGATTTTTAGCAATAGAGAAAAAGGGAAATACTTTTAATATTTATGGTGGAGGTTATGGCCATGGAGTAGGGATGTCTCAATATGGAGCTAATGATCTATCGAAGAATTATGGATATAGTTATGCTAGGATATTAAAAACATATTATAAAGATATTAATATAAAGAATATGTATAGGATAAAAGGAATTTCTAAATATATAAGAGTAGGACTTACTACAACAGGATTTGGAAGTTTAGATCATAGAAGTTTAACAATGTTCTCTACCAGTAGAGCAGAAATTTGGAATGGATGGATGAGAATAAAATTATCTCCAAGAGATAAAATAAAAGTAGTAGCAAATGGAAGAAGACAAATTCTTTATGTTAATGGTAAAAAAAGAGTGGAAACTATAGGACAGTTAAATTTTAAAAGTTCAAATAAAAAATTTGTAATAACAAGTATAAGAAGAGCTCATAGAAAAACTAGATATCCTGTATATAGAGGGAAAATAGAAACTCGTTTATCTAAGACAAATTCTCATAGAATAAGAGTTATAAATGAAGTGTTTTTAGAAGATTATTTAGTACAAGTTGTACCTAGTGAAATGCCTAAAGGTTTTGGGTTAGAAGCTTTGAAAGCTCAAGCTATAGCAGCGAGAACTTATGCTTTAAACGATTATTTAAAAGCAAAGTATAAGAAAGAAGGATTCCATGTAAGAGATGATACATATAGTCAAGTTTATAATAGAATAGATACTAATACTGATACAATAAAAGCGGTTAAATCAACATATGGGAAAGTAATGATATATAATGGGAAACCAATTGATGCAAAATATTATTCAACAAGTTGTGGATATGGAGCAGCTTCACAAAATGTTTGGTAAAAATAGGAAGGAGTATAAAATGATAAAATTATTTAAAATTTTAATTTTATCTTTGGTATTTTTAACTGGTTGTGGAAAGAAGGAATATTTACCAGGTACTTATATAGGAAAAGAAAAACTCTATAAAAGTAAAATAGAAGTTCAATTAACTTTAGATTCAGATAAAAGAATAAAAGAAATTGTAGCTTTTGTTCAAGGAAAGGAAGAATTAATAACAAAGGAAGCTCTTTCTATTTTAATTAAAGAAGTACAAAATACAGGAAATATAGAGTTGGATGGAATAGCGGGGGCTACATATACGAGTAATGCATTTAAAAAAGCATTAAGAAAAGCATTGAAAAAATCTGGTTTAAAAGAAAATGAAATAAAAAAACCTAATAAAAAAATATTTCAAAAAAAAAATAAAATTTTAACCACAGATGTTGTAGTTGTTGGTGGTGGTGGAGCTGGAATGGTATCAGCTTCAACTATTAAAGAATTAGGAAAAAAGGTAATAATTTTAGAAAAAGCTAAATTATTAGGCGGAAATACAGCTAGAGCTACTGGGGGGATAAATGCAGTAAATACTAAATATCAAAAAGCAAAAGGAATAAAAGATTCAAAAAAATTATTTTTTAAAGACACAATGGCAGGAGGGCATAATTTAAATAATCCAAAACTAGTAAAAATATTAGTTAATAATTCGAATCAAACAATAAAATGGTTTGATTCTATTGGAGCTATATTTTCAGATGTAGGAAAAATGGGAGGGGCTAGTATTAGAAGAGCTCATAGACCTATTGATGAAAATGGTTTAAAATTACCTGTTGGAGCAGTAATGATTGAAAAATTAATAAACCATTGTAATGAACTAGGGGTAAAGATGATTACAGGGGCTAAAGTAGAATCTTTAATTGTTTTGGAAGGAAAAGTTGTTGGAGTGAGGGCTAAAAAATTAGATGGAACTAAATTAATAGTAAACTCTAAGGCTGTAATATTAGCAATGGGGGGATTTAGTGCAAATAATAAGTTGGTATCTAAATATAGGCCGGAATTAAAAGGATATATTACTACTAATGCTCCTTCAATAACAGGGGATGTAGTTGATTTAGGTGAAAAAATAGGTATAGCTTTTATAGATATGGATCAAATACAAATTCATCCTACAGTAAGGCAAGAAGATGGGGCTTTAATTACAGAATCCTTAAGAGGAGATGGAGCTTTATTAGTAAATTATAAAGGGGAACATTTTGTAGATGAATTAGAAACTAGGGATGTTGTTTCTAAAGCTGAAATCTCTCAAAAAGGTGGATTTGCTTGGCTGATAGTAGACCAAAAAATGTATAACAATTCTAATGTAATAAAAAAATATTATGAAAAGGGATATTTTATAAAAGGAAAAAATATAAAAGAATTATCAAAAAATATAGGAACAAATTATAAAGTTTTAAAGAAATCGTTAAAGTTAGACAATCCTCCTTATTATGCGGTAAAAGTTTCTCCAGGAATTCATCATACTATGGGTGGAGTAAAAATAAATGAAAAAGCTCAGGTAATTGATAAAAATGGAAATATAATAAAGGGATTGTATGCTGCAGGGGAAGTTACAGGAGGGATTCATGGTACTAATAGATTAGGAGGTAATGCTTTATCTGATTTAGGTACTTTTGGAAGAATTGCTGGAAAAAATGCAGTAAAAGAAATAAAAAACACTTCTTTATAAAGAAGTGTTTTTTATTAACTTAATATATAATTTTTTTTAATTTTTGAAACAGTATCATAAAGATTAGTGTTACTATCAATAAATACACTAAAATCACAAGAAATCTCATATAATAATCTTCTCTTTGCATACAAATCTTTTATTTTTTCATAAACATCTTCTGTATTCAAAAGAGGACGATGCTTTTTACCTTTTACTCTAGCATAGATACATTCTACATCGCAATTAAGATAAACAACATAGGAAGTTTCTTTTAACTTTTTTATATTATGATTATCGATAATAACTCCACCACCAGTTGCAATAACAATGTTATTATCTTTAGATTCTTTTTCAATAATTTCTCTTTCTAATTTTCTAAAGTATTCTTCACCTTTATTTTTAAATATATTATCTATGGAATTTTTTTCAATTTTTACAATTTCTTTATCAATGTCTATAAATTTCATATCTAAACTTTTAGCTAGGTTTCTCCCAACTGTAGTTTTACCACTTCCCATAAAACCTATAAGAGCAATGTTTTCTTTCATTTCTCACCTCTCTTTTAAAATTATATCATATTTTATCTTTTATTAATATTAAAATTTAAATTATGTGTTATAATATTAATCGTGGTATTATAAAAAATAAAAAGGAGTGATACAATGGAGCCAGTTTTAATTTTTGGACATAAAAACCCAGATACAGATTCAATTTGTTCATCAATAGCTCTAGCAGAATTGAAAAAGAAATTAGGTTTAGAAGCTATACCTTGTAGATTAGGAGAATTAAATAAAGAGACAAGGTATGTCTTAGATAGATTTAATATAAAAGAGCCAAGATTACTGGAAACAGTAAGTGCTCAGATTTCTGATTTAACAAGAGTTGAAAAAAAGACTTTATCTATTTCAGATTCTTTAAGAGTTGCGTTAGATGTTATGAGTACTGAAAATTTTTCAAGTTTACCAGTTATAAACAAACAAAAAGAATTAAAAGGAATGATTTATATATCAGATATTGCTAATACATATTTAAATTTAAAACATTCAGATTTATTTGGGAAATATACAACAACTTATAGTAATTTAAAAAGAGTATTAAAAGGAGAAATTGTAAGTGGAAATTATCCTTGTGGAGTAATTGAAGGAAATTTAAAAGCTATTTCTGAATTAGACGAGGTTTTACAAGGTGATATAGTAGTAACAACATCTATGGCAGATGGAATTGATAGATCGATTAAAGCAGGAGCAAAAGTTATTATAGTAGCCTGTGATAAACAAGACTTTATAAGCCCTAGAGTTACATCAGAATGTGCAATAATGAAAGTTTATGCAAATTTATTTGAAACTATTAGTTTAATAAGTCAATCTCTATCTATTTCATCTTTAATAAATAAAAATAAATACTATTCATTTAAAATTGATGATTTTTTACATGATATTAGGGATATTATGAAAGAGGCAACTCAAACCAATTTCCCAGTTACAAATAAAGATGGTAGTGTTTATGGAACAATAAGAACAAAAAATTTGATTAACTTCACAAGAAAAAAAGTAATTTTAGTAGATCATAATGAAAAGAGTCAATCAGTTGATGGGCTTCAAGATGCTAGAATATTAGAAGTTGTAGATCATCATAAATTTGGAAATTTCTTTACAGATGAACCAGTTAAAATAAAAGCTGAAATAGTAGGATCAACTTGTACAATAGTTTATGGCTTGTTTAAAGAACATAAAATAAAACCATCAAAAGAAATTGCAGGTTTGATGTTGAGTGCAATTATTTCAGATACATTAATGTTTAAATCACCAACATGTACTAAGAAAGATATGGAAGCAGTAAATGAATTATCAAAATTAAGTGGAGTAGAAGACTATAAAAAATATGGAATGGATATGCTTATAGCAGGAACTTCAACTTCAGATTTATCTTCTTTTGAAATATTAGTAGCTGATCTAAAAGAATTTAAAATGAATAGTTTAAAAATTGCTATTTCACAAATAAATACAGTTGATATTGATGGTGTTTTAGAAAAACAAAAAGATTTAGAAAAAACAATGGCAGAAGTTAATTTAAATAATGATTATAATCTTTCAATATTATTAATAACAGATATAATAAAATCAGGTTCATATGCTTTAATAATAGGTGGAAATAAAAATATAGTTGAAAAAGCATTTGAAGTTAAAATAAAAGACAATTTAGTTTGGTTGGAAGGAGTAGTTTCTCGTAAAAAACAAGTCGTTCCTTTTTTAATGGCAGCTAGTCAAGATATTTAAGGAGAAATTAAAATGAAAAAAGAAATAATTAAAGATGTTTTGTTAATGACTATAGGGGCCTTTGTGTATGCTTTTGGAATAAATTATTTTTTTGTAGGAAATAATTTTGCTGATGGAGGAGTAACAGGAGTATCAATTATTTTACATTATTTGTTTAATTTTGATATAGGGCTAACATATGGAATTATAAATATACCTTTAATAATAATTGGTTATAAATTAATTGGAGGAGAGTTTATTTTAAAAACTTTATATGGAACTATAGTAACTTCAGTTGCTTTTAAAGTTCTTTCAAGTTATTTAGGGCCGATGGATGATAAATTTATGGCAGCTGTTTTTGGAGGAATATTGGCAGGAGTTGGATTAGGAATAATGTTTGCTTCAGGTGGATCTAGTGGTGGTACAGATATAATTGTTAAAATTTTAAATAAATTTTGGGATATTTCTGTTGGAAAAGGTTTTTTAGCAATAGATTTAATTATTTTATCAGCTTTAGGATTATTGTTTGGAAAAGAAATATTTATGTATACTTTAGTAGGAATGTTTATTTCTACTAAAGTAATAGATAAAATTCAAGATGGATTTTCAAAATCTAAAGCAATCACTATAATTTCTAAAAATTCCTTTCAAATAAAGGATAGAATTATGCAAGAAACACAGAGAGGAACAACAATAATTCCTGTTAAGGGTGGTTACACTTATGAATCAAAAGAAATGATTAGTTGTATTGTAAGTATTTATGATATTTCTACAGTTAAAAGAATAGTTAGATCACTAGATAATAAAGCTTTTATGTATATAACGGATGTTTCAGAAGTTCTAGGAGAAGGTTTTAAGGAACTTTTAAATTAATAGTTGACATTTTTAATTATTTTTGATAACATTTAATCATTAAAAAAGAAAATAAGGAGAAAACTATGATATTTAATCTAAGGAGACAAAGGAATAGGAAATTTTAAAACGAACAAAATATGTCGTTTCCTTTTGACTTGGCTAAATAATATCTTAAATTTTCTGTAAAGATTAGGGTTTTCCTATGAGCATAAAATAGATTTATTAACCAATAGTTTAACTATTGGTTTTTATTTTATAAGATATTAGTCTAGTTTTTAAACTAGACTTTTTTATTAATAAGGTGTAAAATCATTAGAATAAATAAATTGGAGGAAAAATTGTGGAATATTTAAAAGTATTAAAAGAAATTTTTATTAATGGTGAAAGATATATGTATATCTTAAAAGGACTTAGATTTTCTGTTGGCGTAACATTAGTTGCGGCAATATTAGGAGTTATGTTAGGAATTTTAGCAGCTTTGATGAGAATATCTAATTTTCATCCTTTTAAGAAAAGTAAAGATAAAAAATTAAGAGATTTTAATCCTTTGGAATGGTTGGCTATATTTTATACAGATTTAATAAGAGGAACTCCAGCAGTTGTCCAGTTAATGGTTTTAGCAAATATAGTTTTTGCAGGGTTTAGAGATATGCCAGTATTTTTAATTGCGTCATTATCCTTCGGAATAAATTCAGGAGCTTATGTTTGTGAAATTATAAGAGCTGGAATAGAAGGGCTTGATAAAGGGCAGATGGAAGCAGCAAGAGCATTAGGAATGCCATATTCAGTAGCCATGAAGGAAATTATAATTCCTCAAGCAATAAAGAAAATTTTACCAGCATTAGTGAGTGAATTTATTACTTTATTAAAAGAAACATCAATTGTAGGATTTATAGGTGGAGTAGATTTATTACGTTCAGCTAATATAATTACAAGTCAAACTTATAGAGGTGTAGAACCATTAATTGCAGTAGGAATTATTTATTTAATAATGACAGGTTTATTTACTAAGTTAATGAGAAAAGTAGAAAAGGGGATGAAGATAAGTGATTAAAATAAAAAATTTATATAAAAGTTATGGTAAATTGGAAGTTTTAAAAGATATTTCAGTTGATATAAATAAAGGAGAGGTTATTGCAGTTATAGGTCCTTCAGGAAGTGGGAAATCAACTTTTTTAAGATGTTTAAATAAATTAGAAGAACCAACAAAAGGTAGTATTTATATTCAAGGAAAAGACCTGATGGATGATAAAACGGATATAAATAAAATTAGAGAAAATGTAGGAATGGTTTTTCAACATTTTAATTTATTTCCACATAAAACAGTTTTAGAAAATTTAACTTTAGCTCCTATGAAAATAAAAAATATGAATAAAGAAGAGATAGAAAAAAAAGCATATTACTTATTGGATAAAGTAGGACTTAAAGATAAAGCTAACAGTTATCCTAATCAGTTATCAGGCGGTCAGAAACAAAGAATTGCCATAGCAAGAGCATTAGCCATGGATCCTTCAGTTATTCTATTTGATGAGCCTACATCAGCTTTAGATCCAGAGATGATAAAGGAAGTTTTGGATGTTATGAGAGCATTAGCATTAGAAGGAATGACAATGATTGTTGTTACTCATGAAATGGGATTTGCAAAAAGTGTAGCAGATAGAGTATTTTTTATGGATCAAGGAACTATACTTGAAGATAGTTCTCCAGAGGTTATATTTAATAATCCGACTCATGAAAGAACAAAAGAATTTTTAAACAAAGTTTTAAATCGTTAATTAAAATAAATAGGAGGAAGTTTATGAAAAAAATATTATTAGTTATATTATCATTGATTTTGTTTACGGTTAGTTTTGGATCAAATAAGATTTATGTAGGAACGAATGCAGAGTTTCCACCATTCGAGTATTTAGAAAAAGGTGAAATGGTAGGTTTTGATGTTGATCTTATAGAAGAAATAGGAAAAGTAATGGGAAAGGAAATAGTTATGAAAGATATGGCCTTTGATGGATTAATTCCAGCATTACAAACTAAAAAAGTAGATTTAATAATTGCTGGAATGACAGCAACAGAAGACAGAAAAAAGACAGTTAATTTTTCAGATCCTTATTATTCTGCCAATCAAGTAATTGTTTTGAATAAAAGCAACGAAGATATTAAAGGATTTGAAGATTTAAAAAATAAGAAAATAGGAGTTATGTTAGGATTTACAGGAGATTTTGTGGTTACAGAAATGGGATATTCTTCAGAAAAATTTAATGCAGCTTTTGCAGGAATAATGGCGTTACAATCTAATAAAATTGATGCTGTTGTTTTAGATTCAGAAACAGCTAATAATTATATTAAAAAGAATAATAATTTAAAATTAGCAGAAGGAAAAGGAGAAGCAGAAGATTACGCAATAGCAATAAGAAAAACAGATGAAGGATTATTAGAAGATGTTAATTTAGCAATAAAAGTTTTAAAAGAAAATGGAAAATTTGATGAGTTATTAATTAAATATTTTAAATAAAAAAAAAGAGGAATTTAAACATTCCTCTTTTTTAATCGCAATAAATTTTAGAATTATTTTCTTTTGCTAATTTATAAATTAAATTTATTTGCTCTTTTAAAATTCTAGCTTTTGATAATGGTGGAAGAGAATCTAAAGGAAAGAATTTAACATCTTCAATATCAAAAGTATTTTTTAAATTTCCTGCAATTTTTTCACATAAAAAAATAATTTTATAAGTATAAAAAGGTTCTTCAGGATGATCGTAGAACTTTTTATCTAAAATAGCAAGAACTCTAACAACTTTAACATTAAGTCCAGTTTCTTCTTTCATTTCTTTAATTATCATTTCTTTAGGAGAAAATCCTATGTCAGCCCATCCTCCAGGAATAGACCATTTACCTTTATCCAATTTTTCTTCAACCATAAGAATATTATTATCTTCATCAAATAAAAGTCCTCTTACTTCAATTTTAGGAGTAGGATATTCTTTAATAGGTAAATAAAAATTACATAATTCTTTTAGATTGGTTGTAGTAAGAAGTTCAAGCAATTCTAGATTAATGTCTTTTAATTCTTGATAACGTTCATTATCATAACCATTATGAGCATATAAATATCCTAAATCACATAAAGAAATGTTTCTTTTAATTAAATTAATAATTTTTGTTAAATTTTTATTTTCCATATAAACCTCCTGATAAACAAATATATTTATATATTTTTTAATTCTTTCATAAATTCTGGAGAACTAGGAAGAGCTCTAAGTAAAGCTTTAGTATAATCATGTTTAGGATTAGAATAAATCTCCTCAGGAGTTCCTTCTTCTACAATTTCTCCATGTCTCATAACTCCTATACGATCGCACATATGATAAACAACTCTTAAATCATGGGAAATAAAAAGATATGAAAGTTTTAATTCTTCTTGAAGTTTTTTAAAAAAATTTAATATACTTGCTTGTCCAGATAAATCTAAAGAAGAAACTGCCTCATCTGCAATTAAAAGAGTAGGATTAGAAAGTAAAGCAAGTATAATTGCAATTTTTTGTTTTTGTCCTCCACTCATTTCATAGGGATATTTTTTCAAAACATCTGAGCTTAAATTAGCCATATCTAACATTTCTAATATTTTATTTGAAATAATTTTTTTATCTTTAATTTTATGTAATTTAAAAGGTTCTTCTAATATCCATTTGATATTTTTCATTGGATTTAAAGAAGAATTAGGATCTTGAAAAACCATTTGAATTTTTTTAGATGTTCGGGCACCTTTTTGGCACATAGTTTTATTATTAAAGATAATTTCTCCATTATCTTTATCAGTTAGTCCTATTAAAACTTTAGCAGTAGTTGATTTACCACATCCAGATTCTCCAACTAATCCATAAATTTCACCTTTTTGAATTTCAAAAGAAACATTTTTAAGGACATGTTTTTCATTATAGTGTTTATTAATATTATTTACTTTTAATAGCATCATTAATCACCTTTTCACAAGCAACGAAGTGATTTTCTTCAATTTCATACAAATCATTTTCTTTGCAATTATTAAAATATTTACATCTATTACCAAAGAAACATTTATTAAAATTTCTTTTTGCAGGTTCTATAATAGTACCAACAACATAAGGTAATAGCTTGTTTTTATCCTCCATACTAAAAAGCATACTATAAAGAGCTCTAGTATAAGGATGTAAAGCTTTTTTTAAAGAGCCTTCTATAATTTCAACACTTCTTCCAGCATACATAACCATAACTCTATCACAAATTGATTCAATTAAAGCAATATCATGAGAAACAAACATAATAGTCATATTTTTTTCTTTGTTTAATTTTTTTAAAAGTTTGATAACTCTAAGTTGAGTTCTTAGATCAAGTGCAGTTGTAGATTCATCACAGATAATAAGACAAGGTTCACAAATGACTGCCATAGCTATGAGAATTCTTTGCCTTTGACCTCCTGAAAGTTCATGTGGATATTTTTTACAAGTTTCCTCAGGATTATATATATCACATTCTTCTAGAGTTTCAAAAATCTTTTTTTCTCTATCTTTTTTATTTAAATTTTTTATATGAATTTTTAAAGTTTCATGTAATTGTTTTCCTATTTTTTTTAAAGGATTTAAAGCACTTAAAGCATCTTGGAAAACAATACTAATATTTTTGCCTCTCATTTTACACATTTCTTTTTCAGAAATAGATAATAAATTTTTTCCTAAATAACAAATTGTTCCAGAGGAATGGAATCTTGGTTCTAATAATCTCATTATAGATTTAGTTGTAATAGATTTACCACATCCAGATTCTCCAACAATTCCAAAAATTTCACCCTTTTTTACGTGAAAATTTAAATCATGTACAAGATTTAACTCACTGTTATTATCATCGACAGTAATGTTTAAATTTTTTATATCAAGTAATTTCATATTTAATCCTATCCTTTTGAATTATATTTTTCTCTAAAATATTCTCCAAGTAAATTACTAGAGTAAATTGTTAAAGTAATAAATAGTCCTGGAAAAAGAGCATACCATGGCGAAGTAACAAAATATATTTGAGCCTCTCTAAGCATTGAGCCCCAGCTTGGATAAGGAGCTTGAACTCCAAGTCCAAGATAACTTAAAGATGCTTCAGTTAAAATAGAGACACCGAAAGATAATGTTGTAGAAATAATTATTTTTCCTCGAATATTAGGAAAAACATAATTTTTTATTATCCAAAATGTTCCAGCTCCTCTAGTAATAGCTGAAAGAGTATAATTTTTTTCCTTTTCTTTTAAAGTTTCTCCTCTAGCAAGTCTTGTGAAATGAGGAATATTGATAATTCCAATAACAATTATAGTATTAGTAGTTCCAGCTCCAAATGCAGTAATTATCATAAGAGCTAATAATATTCCAGGAAAAGACATAAAAGCATCAATTATTCTCATGATAAATTCATCGATACGTCCTCCCATATAGCCAGAATACATTCCAAGAGAACAACCAACTAGTAATCCTATAAAAATGGATAAAATCCCAACATATAAAGCAATTTTACCCCCTTCCATAATTCTTGTAAAAATATCTCTACCAAATTTATCTGTTCCAAAAAAATGGCTAAGAGAAGGTGAAGTAAGTTTATTAGAAATATTTATTTGAGTAACATCATAGGGGCTAAATAATTTTGTTAAAATAATAATAACCGCTAAGGTTATAAAAAATCCAACACCTATGAGAAGATTTTTATTTATTTTTTTCATAACTAAGAGTATCTCCTTAAGATAATTTTATTCTAGGATCGACATAGCAATATAATAAATCAGTAAATAAATTTACTAAAATCACAATAATGGCACTATATAAAACTAAAGCTTGAACTACAGGAAAATCTCTATTTTCAACTGCAAATACCATAAGGTTTCCTAAACCTGGTAAATTGAACAAACTTTCAACAATAACACTTCCCGCTAGTATTTTTACAAAAAGTCCAGAAATGATAGTAATCATAGGCAACATTATATTTCTTAAAACATCAGTTAATATAACACTATTTTTATTTCGTCCTTTGGCTATAGCTGCTTTAACATAATCTTTATTAAGTTCTTCTAATATAATATTTTTTAGATATATAGAAGTAATTGAAATTCTAGAGATAGCAAGAGTTAAAGCGGGTAATAAAAGAGAAACTGTTTTAAATGAAACTTTAAAATAAACTCCAAAAACCATCATTAAAATAAGTCCACTCCAAAATGAAGGGATGGAAACTCCAATCATATTTAAGGTTGAAATAACGTCGGAACCTCTTTTTTTATTAATCATAGCTGAAAAAAGTCCTAAAGGAAAACCTATAGCAATAGTTATTCCCATTGCTAGAAGTGCTAAATTCATAGTTATTCCCATTCTTTTTTTTATAAGTGTGTTTACAGGAACAGAAAAACGAATAGATTCTCCCATATCCCCCTTACTAACATCACTTATCCATTCAATATAAGCTAAATGTTTAGGTTTATCTAATCCTAGTTCTTTATTTAAAATTTCAATTTGTTGTTCAGTAGCCTCAACTCCTAATTTAGAAAGAAGAGGATCTCCAGGGATTACTTTAAGAACAGTAAAACTAATTAAAGATACTAAAAATAAAGTTAAAAATGAAGAAATAATTTTTTTTGTTAAAAACATGATATTCTCCTATTTTCTTATATTAAGTAAAGATAAATCTAAAACATAACAAGGATATATTTTAAATCCATCAATATTTTTATTGATAGCAACAATGTAATTAGGTGCTTGTAAAAATACAGAGGCAACATTTTTAGTTAAAATATTTTGAGCTTCTTTAAAAAGAATAACTTTTTCATTTTCATTATTTTCCATAGAAATTTTATTTAAAATTTCATCATATTTCTCATTAGAAAAGTTAACCATATTTCTTTTATCTTTAGACATGTACCTACTAAAAATAGTATAAGGAGAAGGTTTTCCTTCAAAACCAATAACAGTTAACTGATAATTTCTATTTTTATAGACATTAGAAAGCCAAGTTCCCCATTCAATTTCTTGAATATTTACAATTATTCCAATTTTTGCTAATTGTTCTTTTATAATTTGAGAACTATCAACATGAACTTGGTAGTTAGAAGGAGCTTTTAATGTTAATTCAAATCCATTAGGGTATCCAGCTTCTTTTAAAAGTTCTCTAGCTTTCTCAATATTATGAGAATAAAGATGCTCAGTATTTTTATTGTAAATAGATTTTACAACAGGACTACAAGCACTACCAACAATACTCCCTTCTCCAAGAGAAGCTCCTTCAATAATTTCTTGTTTATCAATGGCATATTGAATAGCTTGTCTTACTTTTAAGTTATTTAAAGGTTCTACCTTATTATTAATAGCTAAAAGTTGAACAAGATTTTGTTCTCCTTTGATTAGTTTTCCGTTTTCTCCAATCATATCTTCATATCCAGAAAAAAGTCTATGAATAATATTTACTTCGCCCATTTGGAAAGCCATTATAGCACTTTGGTTATCTTTTATTATTTTAAAATCAACAATTTCTGCATTTCCAACTTGATTAATGTTCCAATAGTTATTGAATTTTTTAACAGTAACCTTTTCTCCAGGTAAATATTCATCAATAAAGTAAGGACCAGTTCCATAAATTTTATGTCCATCATCATAAACAACTCCAACTATAAAAGCAGCTAAGCCACTACCATTTACTTTTTTTAAAGTAAATATAACGTTATCATTTTTAACTTCGATAGATTTAGAGATTTTTTTAAATTCAGTTGCAACTCTATTGGCAGGAAAATTGTCATCTAAAAATCTGTCATAAGATTTTTTAACTAATTCAGGGGTTAATTCAATTCCATTTTGAAATTGAACTCCTTTTCTAATTTTAAAAGTATAAGTAAGATGATCGTTAGAAACTTTATAAGATTCTGCAAGTGCAGGGTAAAGATCACCATTTGCATCAATTTTTATAAGTCCTTCAAATACATTAAACAAAATTTCTCCTGTTGCAGCAGCAACAGCTTTGTGAGGATCTAAGAAATCAGGATCCTGAGTTATTCTAACAACAACTTTATTAGAATTGATTGGTTTATTTTCATTACCTTTCTCTGAGCCACAAGCTCCTAACAAAAATAAACTCATAAATAATGCTACTAATTTTTTTTTCATTTTTTGTTCTTTTTTATTTTTCCTTCTTTGAAAAATAAAAAATAAACCTCCTTAATTTAAATGTAATATTTATAAATCAATATACTTTAAGTAAAAATTCTTAAAATATAGTTAAAAACAGCATTTTACAAGATTATATTATGAATTCAAGGTTTTTACAAGTATTTATTTAAAAATAATTTGTTGTACGTACAAATAGCTATATAATTAAACAAAAACATGTAAAAAAAGCTAAGAATTTTTTAATTCTTAGCTTTTTACATTAAACTATTAAATTTATAATTGATAGAATTCCAATTCCCCATAAAACTAAATTAATTTTTTTATATTCTCCAGCTACTAAATGCATGACAATGTAACTGATAAAACCAAAACTAAGTCCAATACTAATACTATATGTAAGAGGCATAAAAATAACAGTTATAAATCCAGGTACAGCAGTTTTTACATCAGTCCAATCAACAAATTTAACAGCTTTAAACATGAAGACTCCAACAAGTACTAGAGAAGGAGCAGCTGCAAACATAGGAACCATTCCAACAATAGGAGTTATAAGAAGCGATAAAAGAAATAAAAGTCCGGTAACTAGAGAAGCAAGACCAGTTCTAGCTCCTAAAGCAATTCCTGCAGCAGATTCACTAACAGCAGTAACTGTACTAGTTCCTAAAAAAGAACCCAATATTGTAGAAGTAACATCTACAAACATCATTTTTCCTAATCCTATATAGTTTCCATTTTCATCTTGCATTCCCATTTCTTTGTAACAAGCTATTAAAAGTCCTAATGAATCAAATAAATCGATAAACATGAAGGAAAAAATAGCTCCTAAAAGAGATAGTTTCATAGCTCCCATAATATTTAACTTAAAAGCAATTGGTGCAATTGAAGGAGGAGTTGAAACAAGAGTTTTAGGAACCTCAACAAGTCCTAAGAAAGCTCCTATAATTGTAATTATAATTATACTTAATAAAATACCACCTTTTACTCTTTTTTGTTCAAAAATAGCCATAAGAGCTAGTCCTAAAAGAGATAATACAACAGGAAGTGTAAATTTACCAAGTGAAACTAAAGTAGCTGGATGAGCAACAATTATTCCCATGTTTTTAAGTCCAATAAAAGCTATAAATAATCCAATTCCTGCAGTTGCAGCAGCAGTTAAAGGTCCTGGAATAGCTTGAGCTAGTTTTTCTCTTAGTCCAGAAAGAGCTAAGATAAGAAAGAATACTCCAGAAAGAAATACAATTCCTAAGGCATCTTGCCAAGGTACTCCTTTTCCCATAACTAACGTAAAAGTAAAGAAAGCATTTAATCCCATTCCTGGTGCCATAGTAATAGGAACATTTCCTACAAAAGCAGTAAGCAAAGTACCTATAGCACCGGCTAAACAAGTAACACTTATTAAAGCTCCCTTGTCCATTCCTGTTAAAGATAAAATAGAAGGATGTACAAAGATGATGTAAGCAATAGTGAAAAATGTAGTGATTCCTCCCATAATTTCAGTACGTATAGTTGAATTTCTTTCTTCAACTTTAAATAATTTCTCAATTAGATTTTTATTTGACAAAACTAATTCCCCTTTCTTTATTTCATTTTAAATTTTGTAAAGTCATAAAAATGGCTTTAGTTAAAAATAATATCAGAATAGTGAAAAAATGTCAATTATAATATTAAAAATATAAATAAAAATTACTTTTAGGATAGAAGTTTGGTATAATTGTTTTTATTAAAAAAATATTAGGGGGAAATTTATGGAGATGATTTTTTTAAACGGTATAGCTATATTTTTAGGAGGTTTTTTAGGACATAAATTTAGAGGATATGTTTCAGAAAAGGTTTCAAGTAGTATTATTAAAGTTGTAGCTTTAAATATAATAGTTATAGCCTTAAAGGAGGCTTTGAATTATAGAAATGGTATGTTAAATTTAGCTTATTTAGTAATAGGGGTAATTGTAGGAGAAGTTATTGATTTAGATGCAAAATTAAAGAATATGGGAGAATATATTCAGAATAAATTTACTAAAGGTAAAGAGGGAATAGCAAAAGGATTTGTTGTATCAACTATAATTTTTTGTGTTGGATCAATGGCTATATTAGGACCTTTAGAAATAGCATTAAAAAATAATAATGAAATTTTAACTATAAAATCTATTATGGATGGTATAAGTGCTATAATTTTTGCTGCAAGTTATGGAGTGGGAGTTATATTTTCAGGTATGATAGTAATTGTGTATCAATTTATAATATATCTTTTTGGATCAGCTATAAGTACTTTAGTAACTCAAGAAATAATACAAGATATATCTTCGGTAGGTGGTGTCGTTCTTTTGGCGTTGGGAATTACGATAGTTTTTGGAGAAAGAAATATTAAGGTTAGTAATATGCTGCCAGCAATTTTTTTACCGATAGTTTATTCGCTATTTTTGAGACTATTATAAGATATACCGAATATAAAAAAACAAAAAAATATATATAATTTTAGTTAAAATCAAGCTTAACAAAAAATAGTACGAACAAAAAACAAAAAATATTGTTATCTATGATATTATTATTAATAATGATATAATTACTAATAATATATAATAGAAGATGGAGGCATTTTAAAGCATGATAATAAAATCATTAATTGATGGAGTAAATAATTTCCTGTGGGGAAAAAATATTTTAGTAGTAATGTTAATAGGAGCAGCTATAATTTCAACTATAGCTAGTAGATTTATGCAATTTAGATTGTTTAGAACGATAATATCTGTTTTAACAAAAAAAGAAAAGGATAAAAGTGGGATAAGTTCTTTAGAAACATTCTTTTTAGGTACAGCTTGTAGAGTTGGAGCAGGAAATATAGCAGGAGTTGTAGCAGCGATTACAGTAGGTGGTCCAGGAGCTTTATTTTGGATGTGGATAGTAGCTCTTTTTGGTGCAGCTACATCTTTTATAGAGGCAACACTAGCTGTATTGTATAGAGATAAAATAGGAAAAGATAAATATATAGGTGGAACCCCTTGGATATTAAGAAAAAGATTGAAGATGGGAAAAGTTGGAGTTATTTATGCAGTAGCTTCCATATTGTGTTACACAGGTGTAACTCAAGTTATGGCAAACTCAATAACTGAGTCAGTTGCTAGTGCTTATTCTCTTGATCAAAGAATGGTGGCGATAGTTTTAACATTGATAGTTGCCGCTATAATATTTGGTAAAGGGAAAAAAGATGCAATAATAGATACTTTAAATAAAATTGTTCCTTTTATGGCAATTTTATATTTAGGGGTAGTGATATTTGTTATCGTAACTAATTTTTCACAAATACCAAGTATGCTATCAAATATATTTAAAATGGCTTTTGGTGCAAAAGAAATATTTGGTGGAGGTATAGGTATTGTTGTGATGCAAGGAGTTAGAAGAGGATTGTTTTCTAATGAAGCAGGAAGTGGGAATTCCAATTATGCAGCAGCAGTTGTGGATGTGGAAGAACCAGCTAAACAAGGTATGGTTCAATGTTTAGGAGTGTTCGTAGATACTTTGGTAGTGTGTTCAGCAACAGCCTTTGTAATATTGTTAGCAGGAGCTGAAAAAATCTCAGGAATTAATGGAATGATGCTACAAGGAAAAGAGTTTAGCGGTATGGCTTTATTTCAAGAATCATTGAAGGTTCATATAGGGTGGGTAGGAATACCATTTACAGTAATTGTAATTTTCTTTTTTTCTTTAAGCACTATTTTAGCAGTGGCTTATTATGGAAAAAACGCTTTAAATTTTATAAGTGAAAAGATTTTTGTTAATATGATGTATCAAATATCAATTGTTTTAATGGTGTATATAGGTGGAATTCAACAAAACTTTTTTGTTTGGTCTTTAGCTGATTTTGGATTGGGAATAATGACAGTTATAAATATTATATTTTTAAGTCCATTAATAGGTGAAGCTTTAAATGAATTAAAAAAATATGAACTTGTTTTAAAAAAAGAAAAAGAATTAAATAATATAAAATAGATAATTTTATTAGAATATTAAAGAAAGATCCTTTGAAAAAAATTAAAGGTTCTTTTTTTTATATATTTTAAAGTTAAATTATTTATGGGGAGTTGTTTGTAATTGATTTAAAGCATTAATTGTATTATACTGTTAATAAAAAAGAGAAAGAAAGGGATTTGATGAATTTTTTTATTAGAGAAAAATTTTTTAAAAATATTTCAAATGAGAAAAAAGAAATAGTAACAAAAAAACTTTATTATTTCTATAAAGAAATTGAAAATAATAAAGAAAATATAAAAAAATTATCCAAAGGATTTTGGATAAAGAAGATAAAAGGATTTGATAATAGATTTGAATTTAGAGTAAATAATGGAGATCGGATATTCTTTTCTTTAGAAAGAAGAGCGGGAGAAGAGGAAAGAGTAACATTTATATTGTATTCTAGTCATGATAAGGGAATTTTAAAAAATGATAGAATAACAGTTAAAAATATAAATGAATTTAATCTGAGTAAGTTAAAAATAAAAGAAGAGGAGATTTCAAAAGAAGATGAGGAAGAAATAAGGAAAAACTATAATGATATAATTTCTTATGAATTTAAAAATGATGAATTTTTTAGAAATACTAAAGAAAAAAGGTATTATTATTTAAATGATCAGCAGTATGAAGCTTTAAAAAAAGGGAATCCTTTATTTGTTGCAGGAAGTGCAGGGAGTGGTAAAAGCACAATAACTCTTAGAAAAATATTAAATTTAGAAGAACATCAATTTGAGTACAATATTAAAAAAATAGGTTATTTTACTAGAAATTTACTTTTAAAAGATGATGTTGAATCAAAGTATAGTGTTTTTAGAAGCTTGGAAAATGATGAGATTGTTGAATTTTATACTTTAAATAATTATTATAAAAAAGTTTTAAATATAGATAAAAGAAAAATTGTTGATTTTCAAAATTTTAAAGAATTTTTGAAAATTTCATTTCCTAATGTTGAAAAATTAAAAATAGAGTTATCAAATATATATTTTGAAATATTAGGGATAATAGAAGGACTTATGAGTTCCGGAAAAGTTGATAATTGGGATAGAAATAGAGGTACTAGTTATTTATCGTTGGAAGATTATTTGAACTTAAGTAAAAATTATAGTGCTTTAGATGAGAAACAAAAAAAAGAAATTTATAAAATTTGCAAAAAATATAATCAATGGAAAAAAAATAATGGATATTATGATTCAAATGATTTAGCTGTGAAGTGTTTAATAAAAGACGAAATTTTTGATTTTATAGTTGTTGATGAAATTCAAGATTTTACTGAAGTTGAAATATATTTATTGTTTTCATTGACTAAAAATAAAAATAATATGTTGATAGCTGGAGATATACATCAGATGATAGCGGTTAATGCTTTTAGTTTTGAAAGGATGAGAAATTTATACTATAGTAAAAATATAAAAGTTTTTGAAAGCTTACTTTCTAAAAATTATAGAAATTCAGAAAAGATAGTTAAATTAGCTAATGGTTTAACTGATATAAGAAAGAAGTATATAGGGGATAAAGGAATAGAAGATTATAAAGAGAGTTTTGTTGTGAAGGAAGGAACGGTTAATGTTTCTAATCTTGATTTTGGAATGTTGAAAAAAATGAATAGATCTAATGCAGCTATACTAGTTTCAGATAATCAAGATAAAGAATTTTTATTAGATAAAGGATTACATAGAATATTCACCATAGAGGAGATAAAAGGGTTAGAGTATGAAGATATTATTTGTTTTAATATAATTTCTAAAAATTTATGGGCTTGGGAAAAAATTTTATCTAAAGAAGTGAAGCTAGATCAAAGGTATAGAAAATATTTTAATTTGTTTTATGTAGGAATAACACGAGCTGTTAAAAATTTAATAATTATGGAAGAAGAATTAGATGGAAATCCTTTATTTGCAAAATTAAATACAATATTATCTTTGGAAAAAAGTGAAGATAATATTGTAAAAAAAATAATCGAGGAAAAGAGTGAATCAACAAAAGAAGAATGGCTTGAAGAGGGAAAAAAGCTGTATAAATTAGAAAAATTAAAAGAAGCAAAAGAAGCATTTGTTAATGCGGGAGATCCAACTTGGATTTTTAGAAGGGAGATAGAAGAAGATATTTTTAATGGAGATTATAAAATAGCTTTAAAGAAAATAGAAGTATATAATCTAAATAATAGGAAAATAAAATATAAAAAAATGATAGTTGATAATATTTTAGAAAGAAAAGATGAAATTAAATGTTTGAAATACATGTTTGATATTTTAAATATAGAATATAGATATCAAGAGTTAAAAAAGAATATTTCTAAAAAATTATTTAAAAATGACTATTCTATTAAAGAAGTGAATAGAATGATTCCTTATTTTAAAAGGAAGAGAGAAGATATATTGTTGGGGGATATTTATTTCTATAAAAAAGAATATAAGGTATCTTTAAAATTTTATGAAAAATCAGGAAATAGAAAAAAAATATCAGAGATGAGGATTAAAATATTAAAAGAAAAATTTAAAAATTTAGAAAATAAAATAGATATAGTGAAATTGTTGATAAGAGATAAAGAAATAAATTGTTTTGATAGAAATAAATTAACTCCTCTTTTTAAATCTTTAGAATATAAAGATAAGGATATTATAGAAATGATACTTTTTTTAGGTGGAGATATAAAAAGAAAAGCAAACATTAAATATACTTTGTTAACTTATATTGCTTATAGAAATTATGATAATTCTATTGAATTGATTAGTTACTTTTTAAAGAAAGGTTTAAATATTGATGAAAAAGATAATAATTTAGAAAATATGTTATTCCATTCTATTAGAAATAAAAATAAGAAATTAACAAGTTATTTATTAAAAATGAAAATAAATATAAATCAGAAAAATAAATTAAATGAAAATATACTATTTCAGTGTGTGAGATATGGGGATATAAGAAATTTTAAAAATATATTAAAAATGGGTATAGATAGTTCTGGAGAAAATTGTTTAGGAATAAATCTAAATGAATTGTTAAATCAGGTAGTTTTAACGGGGGAAATAAGAGATAGAAAGTTAGAATTAATGAAAAAGATTTATAATAGAATTTCACTGGAAAATAAAGGTTTTAATAGAGAGAAAGGTTTAAAAGTGAATGTAAAACACTAAAATTAAACATTTTTTCAGTTAAAAATTTGATTTTTTTTTAAAAAAGTAGTATTATTACTTTAGAATTATTAAAAAATTATTATATTTTTCAGGGAGGGTATGTTATGGCAAAAATTAAAGATTCACTTATACTTAAGTTAATCTTAGGGGTTGGTTTGGGTGTAATCATTGGTTTGACGGCAGGAGTAAAAATTATAGGTCTTATAAATACAGTTAAATTTATTTTAGGACAAGTTATATTTTTCTCTGTACCACTTGTTATTTTAGGGTTTATAGCACCTGCAATAACAAAAATGAAATCAAATGCGAGTAAAATGTTGTTGACTAT